>DATBKR010000336.1:0-8323 GCA_036555805.1 Hyphomicrobiaceae bacterium
TGCCGTCGCGCTCGACGGGCTCAGCGCCATTGGGCTGGGGATAATCGCGCTGGTGCTTGTCTGCCGCGTGCTGGCTCCTGTACAGATCGACCGCATGTGCGGGAGCCACGGAGGCTCGCTCTGGCTCACCCCGTTTCGCGACCTCCTGAGTTTCGTGACGTTTCTGGCGAGCTTCCTGCCTGGGCGCGTGATGTGGCGGGGGCAACGTTTCACCGTTCGGTCCGATGGGACGCTGACGCCCGCCTGAGGAGACACAGATGCGCACGCTCTTTCTGCAGGCTCCATCCTACCAAGGCTTCGATGGCGGCGCCGGCTCGCGCTATCAGGCGAAGCGCGAGATTCGCTCCTTCTGGTTTCCGACCTGGCTCGCTCAGCCGGCCGCCCTGGTGAAGAACAGCAAGCTCGTCGATGCGCCTCCGCACCGGCTGGCTCTCGCCGATATCCTGCCGCTGGCCCGCGACTACGACCTCGTCGTTGCGCACACGTCGACACCCTCCTTCGCTTCCGACGTGAGGGCCATCGAGGCGCTGAAGTCGTTGAATCCCGGTCTCAAGGCCGGCCTCATCGGGGCCAAGGTGGCGGTGGACGCAAACCAGAGCCTCGCCGGTGCACCGGCGGTTGACTTTGTGGCGCGCAACGAGTTCGACCTCACGATCAAGGAAGTCGCCGAAGGTCGTCCCTGGAAGCACATCAAGGGTCTCAGCTACCGGAATAGAGATGGCGTCCCGGTGCACAACGACGATCGCCCGGTGCTGGAGGACATGGACCAGCTTCCGTTCGTCACGCCGGTCTACAAACGGGATCTCAAGATCGAGAGCTACTTCATCGGCTACCTGAAGCACCCCTACATCTCGCTCTACACCGGTCGGGGCTGCAAGTCGCGCTGCACGTTTTGCCTCTGGCCGCAGACGGTCGGCGGCCACCGGTATCGCACGCGCAGTGTCGGCCACGTCATCGACGAGATCCGCTGGGCGAAAGCCGCATTTCCGCAAGTGAAGGAGTTCTTCTTCGACGACGACACCTTCACCGACGACCTTCCGCGCGCGGAGGCCATCGCGCGCGAGCTCGGCAAGCTCGGAGTGACGTGGTCCTGCAACGCGAAAGCGAATGTCCCGCGCACTTCGCTGAAGGTGCTGCGCGACAACGGGCTCCGACTGCTTCTGGTCGGCTACGAGTCGGGCAACCAGCAGATCCTGCACAACGTCAAGAAAGGCATGCTGGTCGATGTCGCGCGGCGGTTCACCAAGGACTGCCACGACCTCGGAATCACGATCCACGGCACGTTCATCCTCGGCCTGCCCGGCGAGACCAGGGAGACCATCGAGCAAACCATCCGGTTCGCCACCGAGATCAATCCGCATACCATTCAGGTTTCGCTCGCGGCCCCCTATCCGGGGACATTCCTTTACGATCAGGCCGTGCGCGAAGGTTGGCTCGATGCCGAGAATGCGGAGCTCGTGGACGACAGCGGCGTGCAGGTGGCGCCGCTCCACTACCCGCATCTCTCGCATACGGAGATCTTCGAGTCCGTCGAGACCTTCTACAGGCGCTTCTACTTCCGCTCCGGCAAGATCGCGTCCATCGTCAGCGAGATGGTGATGAGCCCGGCGATGATGAAGCGGCGGCTCCGCGAGGGCGTCGAGTTCTTCCAGTTCCTGCGCGAGCGGCGAACGGCGGCGTCCTAGGCGTCGCTCCCGCTTCCCGTCGGCTCCCGTGGCGGCCCCATCAGAATAGGCTGAAACAGCACGGCCGCGGCGAGGGTCGCGAGCAGCGACAGAGCCAGCAGCTTGCCCATGCTGGATGTGCCGGGGTGGTTCGAGAACCACAGGCTCCCGAACGCCGCAGCCGTGGTGAGCGCGCTGAACAGAACCGCGCGCGTCAACGGCGAGGCGAGCAGGTGGGTCTCGCCGCGGCGCCATGCAAGCACGTAGTAGATCTTGAAGGCGACGCCCACGCCCAAGAGAATCGGCAGCGCGATGATGTTGGCAAAGTTGAGCGACAGCCCGAAGAGCACCGTCAGCTCGAGCGTCACCAGGCTGGCGAGCAGCAGGGGCACAAGCGTCAGGAGGACGTCGCTGACGCGCCGGAGGACGATGAGCAGAATCAGCGCAATCAATGCCACCGCAATGGCGGCCGCCCGAATGAAGGCGCCGATAACCGTATTCGCCGACTCCTGGACAAGGATGGGCGTGCCGGTGGCGCCGGGCGCCACGGCAAGCACCGCCGAGGTAAATCGCTTCAGCGCTTCGTTGTCGCGTCCGTCGCCTTTCGGCGCAACCTCGATGCGGGCCCTGCCATCCTCGGTCACCCAGTCCCTCACGAGATCGCGGGGCAGGTTGTCGATCGAGACCCGCTCGGCCCCGAGGAGCTTCCGGAGCTGATCGAGGCGAGTCTTGAATCCCGGCATGAGAGCGTTCTCCGCCCGGACCCGGATTGCGGGCTCGGCACGGGCAAGCGCCGCCAGAGCGGCTGCCACCCGCTGCGTCAGGGCTGCGACATCTTCATCGTTGCCGCCGACGTCCGCGAACGCCCCCGCGGCCTCGCGCAAAGCCTCCATCGTTTCCGCGTCCGTCGGAGCTGGCTTCGGGTCGAGGGGCGCAAGCGTGGGCCCGAGCAGAGCCGCGGCATCGGCGATGATGGGAAGCTTCTCGTCTTGAGACTCCGGCACGAAGCTCCGGATCGTAAGCGTATGCGCCACCTCGGGCAGTCGATCCAGGCGCCGGGCCAGGTCGCTCGCAGCGGATATGGAAGCGGTGAGAATCTCGATGGTGTCGGGTGCAGTCGCCGGATCCTGCATCAGGTCGAGCAGCGTTGCGACGGACTCGGTCTTCGGGCTTCTCAGATTGAGCGGGTTGAAATCGAACCTGAGGTGCATGAGGAGCGGCAGGCCGGCAACGACCGCAATCCCGCTCACGGCCAGAATCATGCGCCTGTGACGGGCAGCGAAGCGATCGACGGGCGCGAGTGCACGATATCCGACCCCGACGACCTCTCCGGGCGGCTTGAGCACGGTCAACAGGGCGGGCAGCAGCGTGACGCTCACGATGAACGCGATGATCATGCCAGCGCCAGCGATGAGCCCGAGCTCGGACACACCCTTGTAGTCGGTGGGCAGGAAGGCCCAGAACCCCGCTGCGGTCGCAGCCGCGGCCAGGACCAAGGGCTTGCCGGTCTCTCTCGCGGCCGAGACGAGCGCCGCCTGCAGGTCGTCGTTCTGGTGCCGCTCATGGCGGTAGCGCACCGCGAACTGAATTTCGAAATCTACGCCGATACCGACAAACAGCATGGCAAAAGCCACCGATATGACATTCAAGCTGCCGACCATGGCCAAGCCTGCAGCGGTTGTGAGGGCAAGCCCGGCGAAGAGGCCCACAACGACGGCGGCGACGATCCGGACCGACCGCAAGGCGAGCCACAGGATCAGCAGGACCGCACATACAGTAACGGCGGCGTTCAGCAAGACGCCGTCTGCGAGCGTGCCGAACTCCTGGTCGGCCATCGGCACCGACCCGGTCAACCGGATTGTGACGCCGTTCTCGGGGAGAAGGCCAAGGGCCGCGGCGGCGTCGCGAATGACGCCCGAAGACGCGGCGCCGGGCTCGAGGGAGCCGTAGTCGAGCACCGGCTTGACGTAAATGAAGCGGCGCAAGTCGTGGCGGCGCGGCGGTTCCCCCAGCATCAGCTCGGCCCAGGAGAAGGCCGCTTTGCGGTTGGCCGCGAGCGCCTCCAACGTTTCGGCAATGCGCGACAGCGGCTTCAGGAATTCATTTATCCTTATTCGGTCGGCTTTCATGCCCACGGGAATAAGGGCAAGCGCACCGGCCAAGCCACGAAGCGTCGGGTCCGCTGCCAAAGTGCCGAGGAAGGGCTGCGCCCGAATCATCTGTTCGGCCGTGCGCCCGAGTTCCTCCGTCGAAAGGAACAGCAAGCCGTTCCGGTCGAAGAATGGCCCTGCGTCGGGTCGGCGAACGGACTTAAAAAGCCCGCGTCTCTTTGCCAGCTCCATCGCCAGAGCGCGGGCGGAGCCGTCCGCGATCTCCGGCGTCAGACCGTCCACAACGACCACGATCGTATCGGTTCGTTGCGGAAACGCTGCGTCAAGCTGCAATTCGCGTTGGCGCCAGGGCAGCGCCGGGGAGATCAGCTGGCCGGTATTCGTGTCGATGGCGAAGTTCTGGCGTGCGTACTCGATGGCCCCCGCAGTGCCGATCGTCGCCGCAATAATGACCAGCCAGGGAAAGCAGCAGCATGCCTGCGTGCACCTGGCGATGATCGCTACGAGCGTATCTGTGCGCAGAATAGCTCTCCAGTTCTCTTTCGTTGCGGGAAAAACTCTAGCAGCGACCGCAGAAAGCGGATGCCCTTATGAGGTTCACCGAGTGCAACCGCAATGGGCACGGGATATTGGTGGCATTTGACTGGGGAAAGACGAAGGTATTTGGCTGGAATTGCGAGATCGCTACATGTACGTTGCGAATTTGGAGGGGGCTGCTTCGATCGCGCTTGAGCGTCGGGCAGGCTGCCGCCTGCCGACGGGTCGAGTTGGCCTCAGTCTTCAGGATCGGGTGAGGACATGAAGGTGATCTTGGCCCAGCCGCGCGGCCACTGTGCTGGCGTCGTTCGAGCCATCGACATCGTCGAGCGGGCCCTCGACAAGTACGGGCCGCCGGTCTATGTGCGCCACGAGATCGTGCACAACCGCCATGTCGTTGAGAGCCTGAAGGCCAAAGGCGCGCGCTTCGTGGAGGATCTTTCGGAGGTCCCGCGCGGCGCGCTCACGATCTTCAGCGCACATGGTGTATCGCGGGCGGTCGAAAACGACGCCAGGGTCCGGCAGCTCTGCGTGCTGGATGCAACCTGTCCGCTTGTCGCCAAGGTGCACAGTCAGGGGCGGCGCTACATCGCTCAGGGCCGAACCGTGATCCTTATCGGCCACGCAGGTCATCCGGAGATCGAGGGGACCGTCGGCCAGCTCGCCGGGCGAGTCCACTTGATCCGGGACCGGGGCGATGTGGAGCGACTCGATCTGCCAGCGCATACACCTGTGGCCTACATCACGCAGACCACACTCAGCGTCGATGATACGCGCGCTACCATCGACGCGCTCAAGGCACGGTTTTCCGACATCGTCGGTCCTGATACGCGCGACATCTGCTATGCGACGCACAACCGCCAGGCTGCCGTACGCGAGTTGAGCAAGATGGTAGACGTCCTGCTCGTCGTCGGTGCAGCCAACAGCTCCAATTCAAACCGGCTGCGCGAGATCGGAGCCGACGCCGGCCTCCCGAGCTACCTGGTGGCAGACGGCAGCGAGCTGGATCCCATGTGGTTCGCCGGCAAGACGGCCGTTGGATTGACGGCTGGGGCTTCGGCTCCCGAGGTTCTGGTGGAGGAGGTCATCAACGCACTCGCGTCCTTCGGTCCTGTGGAGCTGACGACGTTGCCCGGCATCGACGAAAAGATCAGGTTCCCGCTGCCGCCGGAGCTCGCCGCGCCCGACTCGCCTTCGCGGGCCCTCGACCCGAGCCACGCGTGACGGGGAGCGTTGCCGGTGGGAATCCCTCTCGATCAGGCTCTCGCGGTTGGACTTTACGTGCTGCGTCAGCATCTGCAGGGGCGCAAGCGCTACCCCCTGGTGCTGATGCTCGAGCCGCTGTTTCGCTGCAACCTGGCATGTGCGGGCTGCGGCAAGATCGACTACCCCGACAAGATCCTGAACCAGCGGCTCTCAGCGGCCGATTGCATGGAAGCCATCGACGAGTGCGGAGCGCCGGTGGTGGTTCTCGCCGGTGGCGAGCCGCTTCTGCACAGGGAATTGCCCGAGATCGTTGCGGGCGCGCTTGGCAAAAGCAAGTTCGTCACGGTTTGCACCAACGCGCTGCTCCTGAACAAGAAGCTTCAGCAATACCGGCCGCACAGGCGGTTCAACTGGTCGGTGCATCTCGACGGCGACAAGGAGATGCACGACAGATCGGTTTGCCGGCAGGGCGTGTACGAGGAGGCTGTCGCGGCGATCGGGAACGCGAAGGTCAGAGGCTTCCGCGTCAACATCAATTGCACGCTCTTCAACGATGCCGACCCGGAGCGCGTTGCGAGGTTCTTCGATCAGGTGAAGGCGGTGGGAGTCGATGGCATCACCGTCTCGCCGGGGTATGCCTACGAGCGGGCTCCCGACCAACAGCACTTTCTCAATCGCGCCAGGACGAAGCGGCTGTTCCGCGACATCTTCCGGCGTGCGCCAAGGAGAGGTGCATGGCCCTTCTTCCAGTCGCCGCTGTTCCTCGATTTCCTGGCCGGCAATCAGACCTATCAATGTACACCCTGGGGCAACCCGACCCGGACGGTCTTCGGCTGGCAGCGACCGTGCTATCTGCTGGGTGAAGGTTACGCGAAGACCTTCAAGGAGCTGATGGACGGCACCGACTGGGACAGATACGGAACCGGCGTCTACGAGAAATGCGCCGACTGCATGGTTCACAGCGGCTTCGAGGCGACTGCCGTGGTCGATGCGGTCAGGAAGCCCTGGAAGCTGGCCGCATTGGCCCTCAACGGCATCAAGACCGAGGGCTCGATGGCCGCAGAGATCCCTCTCGACCGTCAACGCCCCGCGGAGTTCGTGTTCTCGCGGCACGTCGCGGAGAAGCTAGCCGCGATCGAAGAAGCCGAGCCCAGGGCCTGCAAGCTGGACGCAGCGGACTAGCCGCAGCATGGCCCGGGCCGTGTCGACGGCCACCCAGGCGAGGGCCGGGACCTCCGCAGGGTTTCGCACAAGCGACCGCAGGCAGGCGCCGACGTCCGTTGTTCCGTCTGGTCTCATTCCGGCCAGGGCCGCCTGCGGGATGCTGCGCCCTGCCGGGTCGGCGATCACGCGGACAACGGCGAACGGCAACCCGTGCCGCGCGGCGACATCTGCCACAACATGGCTCTCCATGTCGACCGCGGCTGCACCGCTGGCTGCGCTGAGGGCTCGTTTCTCGGCCGGACGTGACAGCACCTCATCTGCGCCCGCTATGCGATGCAGGGTGGCTGCGCCAACTCGTCTTGCGAGCCGCGTCGTCCATGTTGCATCGGCTCGATAGACCACGCCCCCGTGCACGACCTCGCTGCCGATCAGACAGCTTCCCGGCCTCAGGTCTTCGCGCAGTCCGCCGGCGACGCCGAAACTCGCGATGGCTCGGCCGCCTTCGGCGACCGCGGCCTCGATGAGCCCAACGAGGCGGGTTGCGCTGCCTCCGCTCGCCACGGGTCTCAGCCTGCCGCACCTGGCGGCGATGCGCGCCTCGGCCAGAAGGCCCGTTGCCGCAATCGCAAAGCCGGGATCGGTTGGACCGGGGCTCACATTCCCACCGAAACGGACTTGGCGTTTCCACTCCTCAGGTTGCGATAGCGCGCCAGGGCCCACAGCGGGAAGAGCTTCGGATAGCCGTGATAGCGCAGATAGAAGACGCGCGGAAATCCGGTTGCCGTGAACCGCGCCTCGCTCCAGAAGCCGTCTTTGCCCTGCGTGTGCGAGAGATAGTCGATCCCGCGCGACACTGCGGAGCGATCGACCTCCCCGGCCGCCATCAGCCCCAGCAGCGCCCACGCTGACTGGGACGCGGTGCTCGGCGCCTGCCGATAGCCGTTGTAGTCGAGCCGGTAGCTTTCCCCATCCTCACCCCAGCCGCCGTCCGGGTTCTGGATCGACACCAGCCATTCGACGGCCCTGCGCACCTCCGCCGATGCCGGGTCGATGCGCGCCGCATTCAGCGCGCACAGCACCGACCACGTACCATAGATGTAGTTCATGCCCCAGCGCCCGTACCAGCTTCCGTCCTTCTCCTGGGAGGCCCTCAGGTAGGCAAGGGCCCGGTCGAGCGCCTCGCTCTTGCCCGGCGTGTCGCCGAGCTGCGCCAGCATCGACACGCAGCGCGCCGTTACATCAGCGGTCGGCGGGTCGAGCAGCGCGCCATGATCGGAGAACGGGATGTGGTTCAGGTACTCGTAGATGTTGTCGGAATCGAAGGCGCCCCAGCCGCCGTTGCGGCTTTGCAGCCCCAGAACCCACTCCCGCCCGCGGTCAATGGCGTCTTTGGCGTCTGAGGAGGCGCTTGCAGGCGGCCCCTGGGATGCCCGGTCCATGGCCATGACAATCACCGCCGTATCGTCGACATCGGGATAGTACGCATTCGCGTATTGGAAAGCCCAACCGCCGGGACGAACGCCGGGCCGGCGCGCCCCCCAGTCGCCGATCGTGTCGAGGACCTGCCGAGGCTTGAGCCACGCAAGGCCGCGTCGCGCGGCCCGCTCGGCAGCGGCGGCGCCCACTTCGAGCAGCGTGTGC
>DATBKR010000337.1:0-4523 GCA_036555805.1 Hyphomicrobiaceae bacterium
CACAGCGTGCGGCGCACTAAGCCCGTGGCCTTCCGTCCTCCCCCCTCGAGGGGGAGGCGGCGCGCGTGGCACGCATTCGCCTCAAAGCACCGATGGGACATAGCAGACCTCACCCATGCACGAACGGCTCGAGCCCCGCCAACCGCATGCGCCGTTCCGGCTTCGGCACCTGGCGCGGCGGGAACTTCTCCACGTGCTCCTTGATCTCGGCGATGTGCTCCGGCGTGGACCCGCAGCAGCCGCCGACGATGTTGAGCAGCCCGTCCTTGGCCCAGGGCCCGAGCTGGCAGGCCATGTCGTGCGGACCCTCGTCGTACTCGCCCATGGCGTTGGGCAGGCCGGCGTTGGGATAGGCGATGGTGAGCGTCTCCGCCACCGCGGCGATCTCGGCGAGGTACGGCCGCATCAGCTCCGCGCCCAGCGCGCAGTTCAAGCCCACCGCGAACGGCTTGAGGTGCCGGATGGAGAAGTAGAAAGCCTCCGGCGTCTGGCCCGACAGCGTGCGCCCCGAGCGGTCGGTGATGGTTCCCGATATGATGAGCGGCAGCTCCACGCCCAGCTCGTCGAACGCCTGCAGCGCGGCAAACCCCGCGGCCTTGGCGTTGAGCGTGTCGAACACCGTCTCGATCAGGAGCAGGTCCGCGCCGCCCTCGATCAGGCCGCGCGCCTGCTCGCCGTAGGCCTCCACCAGCTCGTCGAAGGTGACGCCGCGGAACCCGGGATTGTTCACGTCAGGCGAGATCGACGCCGTGCGGTTGGTGGGCCCGAGCGCGCCGGCGACGCAGCGCGGCCAGCCGGGCGTCCGCTTCTCGGCCTCATCGGCGGCGGCGCGCGCCAGGCGCGCCGCGGCGAGGTTGATCTCATACGCCAGCGCCGCCAGGCCGTAGTCGGCCTGCGAGATGCGCTGGGCGTTGAACGAGTTGGTGGAGATGATATCGGCGCCGGCCGCCACGTAGCCTCTGTGAATCTCGGCGATCGCCTCCGGCTGGGTCACCACCAGCAGGTCGTTGTTGCCCTTGAGCGGCCTGCCGTGCGCGGCGAAGCGCTTGGCCCGGAAGCCGGCCTCGTCGAACTTGAGGCGCTGGATCATGGTGCCCATGGCGCCGTCGATGATCAGGATGCGTTGGGCCGCCGCCTCCTTGAGGGCGGCGATACGCTGCTCGCGGGTCATGCGTTGACGGCTTCCTTGTGCGCGGCGGCCTCCGGCCTCAACCCCAAAAGGTGGCAGATGGCGTAGACAAGGTCGGCGCGGTTGAGGGTGTAGAAGTGGAACTGGCGGATGCCCGCGTCGACAAGGTCCATCACCTGCTCGGCGGCGACGGCAGCGGCCACCAGGTGCGTCGTCTCCTGGTCGCGGTCGAGCCCGTCGAAGCGGCGCGCCAGCCACGCCGGCATGCCGGCGCCGCAGCGTGCCGCGAAGCCGGCCACGCGCTTGAAGTCGTGGATCGGCACGATGCCCGGCACGATCGGTACCCAGATGCCGCGCGCCCGCGCCGCCTCGAGGAAGCGCAGGTAGTGGGCGTTGTCGAAGAAGAACTGGGTGATGACGCGGCTCGCTCCCGCGTCCACCTTGGCCTTCAGGTTGTCGAGGTCGGCCTCCACCGTCGCGCTGTCGGGATGCTTTTCCGGATAGCCCGCGACCGAGATCTCGAAGTCGGCGATGCACTTGAGACCCGCCACGAGGTGCGCCGCGTTGGCATAGCCGCCGGGATGGGGCTCGTACCTGGCGCCAACGCCGGCGGGCGGATCGCCGCGCAGGGCCACGACGCGGTCCACGCCGGCCGCCTTGTAGTCGCGCGCCACGCGGTCGACCTCGTCGCGGGTCGCCGCCACGCAGGTGAGGTGGGCAGCCGGCACCAGCCCGGTGCTGCGCGCCAGCCGCGCCACGGTGGTATGCGTGCGCTCGCGCGTGGAGCCGCCGGCGCCGTAGGTGACCGAGACGAAGCGCGGCCGCAGCGGCTCCAGCCGCTTGATCGCGCTCCACAAGGCCTCTTCCATCTTCGCCGTAGTGGGCGGGAAGAACTCGAACGAGACGCTGATGTCGCCGTCGCCGAGGAGGCGGCTGCGGCGCTCGGGGGTCTTGTCCATCAAGCGGTCCTCTCCAGCTTGCGTTGGTCCCCCGTGGGTGCGTTCGTGTTGTCGATGCGTGCCGCCTCGGGCCGGCCGGCCAGCCACAGCGATACGGTGAGCTTGCCGCCATGGCCTGCGGCGCCGGGCGCCAGGTCGCGCGTCTCGATCAGCTCCGCGCCGCAATCCGCGAACCACTGCGCGATCAGCGGCCCGGCGAAGCCCAGGCGCTCGTGGGCATAGTCCTCGCGCAGGAACTCCAGCTCGTGCGGCGCGAAATCCACGATCAGCAGGCGCCCGCCGGGCGCCAGCACGCGCGCCGCCTCGCGCACGGCGCGCTGCGGATCGGTCAGGAAATGCAGCACCTGGTGCATGACCACCGCGTCCGCGCTCCGGTCGGCGAGCGGCAGGTCGTAAAGGTTCGCCTGGCGGACCTGAGCGTTCATGAGGCCGGCGCGCTCCAGCTTGGCCCGTGCGTAGGCCAGCATGGCGGGGTTGAGGTCGAAGCCAAGGCCGCGCCGGAAGCGCGCGCCGAACAGCTCCAGCATGCGACCCGTGCCGGTCCCGAGATCCAGCAGGCAGTCGAACGGACCCGGCCCCACGGCGTCCAGCACCGCGGCCTCGACCTCGGCCTCCGCCACGTGCAGCGCGCGGATGCGGTCCCATTCCGCGGCGTGGGAGCGAAAGTAGGACTGCGCCGTCGCCTGCCGCTCTTCCTGAACGCTTTGGGCGCGGTCGCGATCCCGAACGATTACCGCGTCCTTCAGGTCGAGGAACTGCAGGATCAGACTCGCCACCTCGCGGCCCGGCCCGGTCTCCGCCACCCGGAAATAGACCCAGCTGCCTTCCGGCGCGCGCTCCACCAGACCCGCCTCCGCCAGCAGCTTCAGGTGCCGGCTGATGCGCGGCTGGCTTTGGTTGAGGATGCGGGTGAGGTCCTTGACGTTGCGCTCGCCGCGCGCCAGCAGCGCCAGGAGGCGCAGGCGCGTGGGCTCGGCCACGGCCTTGAGCATGCCGACGGCGCCATGCACCCCAAGCAACGCGCGGTTGAGCAACACCTCGTCGTCCATGTCCACGACCATATAAAGATATCTTTATGCGTCAAGTAAAATGTTGGATTCCTCCCACTCCAGCGAGGAATGCTTCCCACCACCGATCCTGGGGAGGCACGGCGCCGCTCGGCTGCAGCGCTCGCGGGCCCTGAGGAACAAGGTCGCCGCGGCTTCCGTTTGCAAGCCGGGAAGGAGGCGGCACCCAGTCCGGCGGCCCGGCCGCGGCAAGACTGGAGTGCCATTATGGAGTTGCAGATCCCGCGCATCGCGGGCGTGATCGTGGTCCTTGGCGGGGCGATCCTGGCGGGTATGCCCATTTCCCACGCCCAGCAGACGCCTGCCCAGCCGATCCAGCCTTCGCCCGCAGAGCCTCATCCAGGCCCCCGAGGCCCGAAGGCGGAGCCCAGCCCGCAGGCCGCCCCCGAGCCCCAGAAGGCGCCCGCGGTGCGGCCCTCGGAGGCGCCAGCGGCCCAAAGTCTCGTCGGCCTCAACGTGTACTCGGCGGACGGCACCCGGGTGGGCGAGGTGCGCTCCGTGGCCACCGGGCCCAAAGGCGAGGTCGTCGCGCTCCGCATCCGCACGGGCGGCTTCCTCGGCTTCGGTGGCCGTATTGTCGCCATACCCGAAGGCAAATTCATCCGCAGCGGCCAGAGCATCAGGCTCGACCTCGACGCCGACGACGTGACCGGCCTGCCGGAGGTGAAGGACTGAAGCCAGTATGGGGTCAGACCCCTCGCCTCTTCGTTACCGCCATGTTGTCGGGGTCAGACCCCTCGCCTCTTCGTGAGTATTTTGCAGGGGCCATGGAGGCGAGGGGTCTGACCCCGCATAGTGGGGGTGAGGGTCTGACCACTTGGGGGGCGAACGGCTAACCTCAACGGGCCAATGCCTTTGACCTGGTGCATCATTCATGGTCAAAGTCGCCGGGCATGTTCCGGACGCAGGGGGTCGGGGGGTCGTCCTCGCGTTGGAGACGGGCAACAGAGGGGTCATCGACGCATGTCCACGGGTCTAGGCGTCCTGCAGCCGCCCAGGTTGAAGTGGCAACCTCGCTTGCTGGCGGCGGGTCTGTCCGCTTTCTGCGCGCGCGCTTTTGCCTTCGTGTGCGTGGCGTGGTTCGCCGCCATCCCGCAGCCCGCGGCTGCCGCCGACCCGGCCGTCAAGTTCATGGCCCAGATGGGGCGCGAGCTGATGGCCGCGGCCCGCACGCGCTCGCCGGGCGTGATCGCCAGCGTCATCCAGCGCTACGGCGACGTGTCCTATATCGGCCTCTACTCCCTGGGCTCCTACCGCAGCCAGCTCTCCACCGCCGACCGCGTCACCTACTACGGCGGCATGGTGCGCTTCATCAGCCGCTACGCGGCCAGCGAGGCCCCGAAATACCCCATCGCCAGGGTCGAGTGG
>DATBKR010000338.1:0-9898 GCA_036555805.1 Hyphomicrobiaceae bacterium
CCGCACGGTCGCCTTCGTCATTTCGAGCTTTCCTGGTGGAACCCGGGTCAGACCCCTCGTGCCTGCCTTGGAGCAGAATACCCGCCTTGGAGGCGAGGGGTCTCGCCCCGTTTACAGACAGCGGGCCCGAAAGCAAAGGGCCCCGCCACACGGCAGGGCCCTCGCGCTTTTCAGAACCTGGAGCTTCCGGCTACTCGCTGCGCATGATCCCGAGGATGTTCAGGATATGGATGAACAGCGTGATGAAGCTGCCGTAGAGCATGAACGAGCCGAACACCGCGGAGCGGTCGACCAGTGCCGCATCGCCCGCGCCCTGGACGTACATGTCCTTGATCTGCTGCGTCTCCCAGGCCGTCACCGCCGAAAACAGCAGAACAACCAGCGCGGAGATCATGAAGCTCACCGTCTTGCTCATGCCGGGGTCGGAGATCAGGAAGTAGCTCACCAGCATGGCGACGATGAGCCCGATGCAGGCCATGGACAGGAACGAGCCCCAGCCGGTCATGTCGCGCTTGGTCACGTAGCCGTAGAGGCTGGTCGCCCCGAAAGTGACAGCGGCGATGGCGAGCGCCTGGAACACCAGTCCGCCGGCCGCCTTGTGGAAGAACATATAGATGAACGGGGAGATCAGCATACCCCACAAGGCGCAGTAGAGCCAGTAGGCGCCGTGAGCGACGGCTGCGCTGCCCGAGAAGATGAGACGCGGCGCGAACCAGCCGAGGCCGAGCACAGCGAAAAACCAGACCCACTTCAGGCCGAAGGCAACGCGCATCAGCTCCGGCGTGGTCATGACCAGAAGGGTCACGACGGCCGTACCTGCCACGCCGAGCGCCATGTAGTTGTAGACGCGCAGCATGTAGGCGCGCAGGCCCTCGTCAATTGCGACGCCGGTGCGCGCGCCGTAACCTGTTCGCGCATACCTGTTGTCGATCTCAGCCATGTGATCCTTCCCTTCGACTGCGCGAAGCAGTTGCTCCGCCCTGCGATTATGACGACCGCCCCTGCCCAACGCAAGACCGGTTGAGATTGTTCACATCCGCCAGAACGTAAGCATGGGCGGCCCCCGTGACAAGTGGCTGGGCGTCAAGCTTAAAAGGCCGTAACCCGGCGCCCGGGCCGTGCGTAGAACTACGGCCGTGCACCTACGATGGAGAGCCGCGGCCGGGTCGAAAGCGCAACCGTGGCTGCTGCCGCATCCGCGTCATTCTGCACACAACCCTAGCGGCCTGCATACAGCCCTAGCGGCGGATGCGGCCGTCGGCGCCGACGAAGGGCTCGTCGGCGGACGGCCAGCGTTGGCCACCGGCTGCCTCCGGCGCGCGCGGCCGGACCGGCGGTGCTCCCGCGGCCTTCACCGGCTCCGCCGGGGGCCGCATCTCGCCGCGCTCCAGCTCGGCCAGCCGGCGGCGGGCGTCGGTGGCGCGGCGGCCGTCGGGGTAGGTGGCCAGATAGTCGGCATAGGACGCCTTGTCGTTGCGCTGCTTGGCCTTGAGCCACGCCGTATCGTCCCGGTCGTTCTCCTCGGATTCGATCATGGCCATCCGCTGGCGCGCCTCGGCCGCGAAGCTCCCGGTCGGGAAGTCCTTGAGATACTGGGACAGGGCCGTCCTGGCGCCGCTGCGCTCGGCCTCCACCCACGCGGCCCGGTCGGCCTCCCGCTGGGCCTGCGCCGCCACGAGGGCCGTCAGGGCACGCCGGGCCTGCGGCGCATGCGCGCCGTCGGGATAGGCCGCGACGTAGCGTTCCAGGCCCCCCTTGGTGCCGTCCTCCTGCGCGGCAGCCCACGCTGCCACCTCGGCCCGCCGCGCAGCCTCCGCGCGCTCCAGCGCCGCGATGGCCTGCCGTGCGCGCTCTGCGTACCCCCCGCCGGGATAGGCGGCAGCGAAGCGTTCGAGTTCTTCCCTCTCCCCACTCTTCTCTGCGGCGGCCCACGCTGCGGCTTCCTCGCGCCGGCGCGCTTCGGCGTGGGCGATGGCTGCAATCGTCTCGCGCGCCTGGGGCACGTTCTCGCTGTCGGGATAGCTGGCGACGAAGCGCTCGAGCGCGCCCTTGTCGCCGCTCCGCTCCGCCTCGGCCCAGGCGGCGGCCCCTGCCCGCCGCCGCGCCTCGGCGCGCTCGAGCGCGGCGATGGCGGATCTTGCCTGCGCGGCGGCCTCGCCGTCGGGATAGGCGGCGATGAACCGCTCCCAGGCCTCGCGGGTGCCCAGCTTCCGCGCCTCGCTCCAGGCTTCCTGGCGCCCGGCATGCTCGTTGGCATCGGAAGCGACGCCGGTGGCCGCCGGCCGCGGCGCGTCCCCCGTGGCGGCCGGCGCGACCGAGGAGGCCGCCCCCGGGTCGGGCGCGCCGAGCCAGCCCGTGTAGTGAAGCCCGGCGACCAGCACAAGGACCGCCGGTGCCGTCGCCGTCATCACCCCCGCCACGAAGATGGCACTCACTCGGCGGACACGGCGCCGGTGCTCGGCCCTCCGCGCCTCCGCCTGGCGGCCGAATCCCTTCAGCTCCTGGTAGGCATCGTTGATGAGCTTCAGGCGCTCGTCGGCGTCCTCGGGGACGGCGCCGGGGGGCCGGCCGTCCGGATGCAGTTCCTTCACGAGGCGCAGGTAGGCGGCCCGGATCTCGCGCGCCGTGGCTTTGCGCTCGACGCCCAGGATGCGGTGGGGGTCGCCGCGCCCCGGAGCGGGCCTGTCGTCGGCCGGCTCGGACGCTTTGGCGGGCGGCGGTGCGGCGGGCTCCTCGCCGCCGACCCACGCCGGCGGCAGCGCCACGCCATCCGGCAGCACGGTCGCCTTGCAACCCTGGGCACGGTTGATCGCGGCCTGCGTGAGATTCCGAACGCCGCCCAGCCAGGCGCCGGACAGGTTGGCGCCGGCCAGCCGGGTGCCCGCGAGATCGGCCTGGGCGAGGTTGGCTCCCTTCAGGTTGGCGCCGCTGAGGTCGGCATGGTCCAGGCGCGCCTGCGCCAGGTCGGCCCCGGCCAGCACCGCCCGGCGCAGGTTGACGCCCCTGAGGTCGATAGGCGCGCCCCGCGCCGGCTCGAAGTGCCGGGCGCCGCCGGGCAGGTTGAGGTCGCTCAGGTCCGGCGCCGCACCGGGGTTCTCGGCCCTCCAGGCGTTCCAGGCCTGCACTCCTTCGCGGAGCTTCGCAACGTGCCGCGCATTCGCCATGGCAGTCGACTCTCGAACCAGCTCGCCTAGGCCATTTCCCGGTCAGATATTCGCACGCTTGCCTCTCAAAATTGGATGCGCGCGCCCACGACAAATCCCTGCCAGGATGCTGCCGGCAGCTTCGTTGTCTGGCTGGGGTCGCCGCCACACACCGTCTTGCCGGGATTCTTGGGATCCGGGTCGAAGGTGCAGGGAAAGCCGACGAGCGTCGGGTCGTAAAAATGCGCCTGGGCGTAGAGGAGCAGGTTGGCGGAATCGACGGCCTGCTCGACGCCGAACCCCCAGCGGTGCACCTCGGTATCCACCAGCGTGCCCCACGCAACCTCGTCCTTGGTATCTGGATTGATGCTCAGGATCTCGCCGACGTTGAAATTCCTGTAGAGGCCGCGGTCCACGTAGAACGTGGTCTTGCCTGGCGAGAACCACTGCCGGCTGATGCCGAGCTGGGCATAGTAGAACCACGCGTCGTCGCCATTGACGGGCACGGTCTGCGCCGCGTTGCGCCACCCGCCTGCCCCCGACGCGTAGAGCCCCGTGGCATCGTGGATCAGCGAGGCCGAGCCCCTCACATCCTCGAACCTGAACGCGTCGTCCCGCATGTAGCCGGCCCCGCCGGCGAAGCGGAAGCCGCCGCTGCCTTTCTGGTAGCGCAGCGCTGCGTCCCACACGTCGTTGTTCCATGCCGTCGACAGCATGACGCCCGCGAGGACCGGCGTGTCGTAGCGGACGAAGTTGCCGCGGAACGAGTCGACATTGTGGGCGATCTGGCCCCAGGTGAGGCCCGTGACGATGGGTGGGCTGAGCAGGTCCAGGCGGATGTTGAACGCGCTGTTGAAATGCACCGCCGCGTCGTTGATCTGGCTGCCCAGGTTGATGAGGGTAATATCGTCGGTGGCCGGCGACTGGAAGCCCAGGGCAACGCGGCCGAGGTCTTTGGCCGTGATGTCCCAATAGTTCTGGCGGATGCGCACGGTGTCCGCAAGCCCCGCGCTCGCGCCGCCGGGGCCGTTGAAGACCTCGTCGGATGAGGGAAACGGCGTCTCGATCTCAAGTCTGTAGCCCGCGGTCCAGCCGGGCCCGAGAATCGTTTGGCCGACAAAGCCGAAACGGCTCGACGAGGTGTGGTTGTCCACGCCGTAGGTCCCGGAGTCGAAGCCGTCGTTCCAGAACAGCAGGGCGCGGTCGACCTGGCCGTAAAGGTTGAGCTGTATCCGGCGATTGCCGGCGAGCGGCACCGTCTGCTCCAGCTCGGCGATGCGCTCGTCGAGGCCGCGCAGGTCGGCCGCCCGCACCGGCCCGGCGCCCTGGGCGGACTGCGAGAGGACCGCTGAGAAAAGCGCCAGCGCGCGCGCGCGCCTGACCAGGAATCTACGCATTACCCGCACCACCCCCGGCTCCAGGGGAACGCCCAATCCAACCCAGAAAGGCAATATTCTACAGCTGATTATAGCCGCAGCACAAATCTGTCGACCTTAGCGTGCGCCCGGAACCTGTTGAAAATTTGGCAGCAAGCTTTGAAGAGCGGCCTCCACGACGGCCGAGCGCTCCGGATTCCCTGCATTCTCAAAGATATGCATGTGTGTGGCTCTGGCGCCCAGCCTCTGCGCTATCGAGCGCAGAAGGAGGGCAGCCGGTGGAGCATGATGTTGCGGAAGGGTCGCTCCGTGCGAGCGGCACCGCCAGGGCGTGCGTGAACACCGGCACGCAGGCGCACACGAAGCCGTTGGCGCCGATCAGGTGCGTGCGCCGGGAGGCGAGGAGTCCGACCCCGATGCCGCCCACTCCTTGGCACGGCTGCCGACCGCTTGTGCGATGCCCGAGAGCTTCTCGCGTGCCACGTAGGCGACGAGGTCGCGCTTGATGCGCGCGATCAGCCCAGGCCCCTCATAGACGAGGCCGGTGTAGAGCTGCACGAGGGTGGCGCCGGCCTCGACCTTGGCGATGGCCGCGGCGCCGGAGTCGACGCCGCCGACGCCGATCAGCGGAATGCGCCCGCCCGTCAGCAGGTGCACGCGCGCCAGCATGGCCGTCGAGCGCGCGAACAGCGGGTGTCCCGATAGTCCGCCGGCCTGCCTGGCCAGCGCCCGTTCTGCGAGCCCCTGCCTCGCCAGCGTGGTGTTGGACACGGCGATGCCGTCCACGCCGCGCTTCGTCAGCACGCCCACGACAGGCTCGAGGTGCGCCTCGGCAATGTCTGGCGCCAGCTTCACCACCAGCGGGCGCCTCGGCCTGCCGGCGGCGACCAGCTCCTCGCGCGCGCCGAGCACGCGCGCGAGCAGATCGTCGAGCGCGGCGGGCGCCTGAAGGTCTCGTAAACCGGGCGTGTTGGGCGAGGACACGTTGATCGTGACGTAGCTCGCCGCGTCGCAGAAGGTGCGCACGCCCGCCACGTAGTCCGCCGCCCGGTCGGGGGCGTCGCGGTTGGCGCCGACGTTGACCCCGACGACGCCAGCCCCCGCGCGCCGCTGCAGCCGCGCCAGCGTGGCCCCGTGGCCGGCGTTGTTGAAACCCAGTCGGTTGATGAGGGCGCGGTCGCGCACCAGGCGGAACAGGCGCGGGCGCGGATTGCCGGTCTGCGCCAGCGGCGTCACGGTGCCCACCTCGACGTGCCCGAACCCCATGCCGATGAGGCTGTCGACGACGCGCGCATCCTTGTCGAAGCCCGCGGCCATGCCGACCGGGTTGGGCAGCTCGAGCCCCCAGACCGCTACCGCGAGCCTGGGATCGTCCGCCGCCGGCTGGCGCGGGTAGAAACCCACCTCGAGGGCCCGGAGCGCCAGCTCGTGCGCCCATTCCGGGTCGAGGCCGAAGAGCAACGGGCGCGCAAAATCGTAGACGGCCGCGAGCATCGGCTTGCTGTCCTTGTGAAGCCGAATCGTTCAAGCCGATCAATAGCATGGGGTACGCGCTGTAGCAGCGCACAAAGGTGGGGGCAGCGCTCGGGCCCACAAGCTTCCGTGGAACGGTTGCACGGGGGAAGCAATTCATGCTCTCAATGGCCGCGGGTGTCGGGGGGCGCTCGCCGGTTTTTTTGCCTCTTGTGGAGAGCGTCGGTTCATGCCATCGCCGTTTGGCGCCCAGGCCATGCCGCTTGGCCAGTTGTTCGCCGATCCCCATTTCATCCAGGTTCCGACCTACCAGCGCTCCTTCGCCTGGACGCCCGACGAGGCCGGGGGCCTGCTTGAGCACGTCCTGGAGGCGCTCGATGCCGAGAGCGAGTCCGACCAGGGCGGCGACTATTTCCTCGGGCCCATGCTGTTCATCCAGCCCGACCCGCCCTCGGGGCGCATCGCCGCCTGGAAGGCGGGGCGCAACCGCCGCGTGCACGAAGTGGTGGACGGCCTGCAGCGCCTTACCACCCTCACCATCCTGTTCTGTGTGCTGCGCGACCTCGACGCCCAGGCGGGCGAGCCCGCGAGCGAGCGCCTCGCCGCCGCCATCTCTGCGGCCGCGCGGGCCCGGATCACCCTGCGCGAGCCCGAGGAGGCGTTCTTCCAGGCCTGCGTGCGCAAGCGTGGGGCGACCGGCGTTCAGCCGCCGGACGGCAATCTCTCCCTCGCGGAGGCGCGCATCCTGGAGGTGCGCGAGCACCTGCGCGCCACACTCGCCGAACTCGACGGCGCGGGGCGGCGGGGCCTGGCGGACTTCCTGCTCGACAAGTGCCACATCGTGCTGATCTCGGCCGCCGGCATCGACCGGGCGCATCGCATGTTCACGGTGCTGAACGCGACCGGACGGCCGCTGGCGCGCAACGACATCCTGAAGGCGACCCTGCTGGGCGCCGTGCCGGCGCCGGCGCGCGACAGCGCGACGGCGACGTGGGACGCGGCGCAGACACGCCTCGGCGCCGACTTCGACAGCCTGTTCAGCCACATCCGCACGATCTATCGCCGCACCTCCCCGCACATCATCTCTGGCATCCAGGATATCGCCGCGGAGCAGGGCGGGGCCGAAGTCTTCATCCGGCGCCTGTTCGGCCCGGCGGCGGCGGCCTTCGACGACATCCGCAATTCCCGGCACGCGGGCTCGCCGCACTCAGCGGCCATCGTGCAGGCGCTGCGCCATCTCGGCCGGCTGAGGGGCGGCGACTGGGTGCCGGCGGCGCTCCTGTGCTGGCTCGAACGGCGCGACGACCCCGCAGGGCTGGCCCGGTTCCTGGCCGCGCTGGATCGCCTCTCCTACGGCCTGCGCATCCTCAGCATGGGGACCAAGCGGCGCGCGCTGCGGCTGGCTTCCGTGGTGCAGGCGCTGCGCCAGGGTGGCGACCTCGGGGGCGCCGCGAGCCCGCTCGCGCTGACGCGCGAGGAGCAGGGCACCATCCGCCACAACCTGCGCGACCTGCACACGCGCAGCGCGCCGCTGGCCAAGCTCGTGCTCCTGCGCCTCAACGAGGCGATGGCGGGGGCGCCGCAGGAGCTGCCCGCGGACGATCTGACCGTGGAGCACCTGCTGCCGCGCAAGCCCTCCGCCAACAGCCGCTGGCGCCAGTGGTTCCCGGACCCGGCGGAGCGCGGCCAGTGCACCGAGTCGCTCGGCAACCTGGTGCTGATGACCAGGGCCCAGAACGACCGCGCCGGCAACCAGGAGTTCGCGCGCAAGCAGCAGGTGCTGTTCGCCGCCGGCAGCGCGGCGCTGCCCATCAACGACTACGTGCGCGGCCAGACGGAATGGCGCCCCGCCCAGATCCGTGCGCGCGAAGCCGATCTCCTCGCCCACCTCTACCGCCTGTGGGACATCGCCCCGGCGCCGCCTCGCCCGGACCCGGCCGGCAAGCCCGCCAAGCCGCGCACCGCGCCCGAGGTAACGGCGCGGGAGTAGGGGGGAAGAGGCCCGGCGCGGCAACTGCGAGCGTTGCGAGGTAGCCTCGACCGTTGATAAGTTCAGATTCGCCGCGGGCCGAGCCCTGCGCCACCTTCTCGGACTGGTAAAGCAGCAACGCGTTCGCCGTCATGGATATTTTCAGGCGGGCACATGGGACTGAGCGACGAACGTCTCTCCGAAATTGTCCGCGAGCTCGCAACGAAGCCTGGCCACGACAAGGTCAAGGCGGCGATCCAGGAACTGCTGGTGGATGGCCTCGGGGCGGAGCGTAGCCACGTTCGCTTCGAGCAGCGTGTACCGGAGGCGCAGGGCCGCATCGACGCCATCGTCGGGCGCACGGCCTTCGAGGCGAAGTCGGACTTGTCCCGCGAGCTGGGCGATGCGGAAGAACAGCTCACCCGCTATCTCCCCGAGCGCGAGCGTGCCACGAAGACTCGTTTCATCGGCATAGCCACCGATGGGCTCGATTGGCTCGCCTACGAGTGGCGCGATGCCAAATTGTTGGAGCTGCGCAGTTTCCGTGTCGATGACCGGGAGCCGGAGTCGTTGCTCGCATGGCTGGACGGCGCTGCCGCCATTCGCGCGGAGCTCCCGACCGACCCGTTGACTCTGGCGGAGCAGCTCGGCCCCGAGAGTATCCCCTTTTCCCGCGCTGGGGCCGATCTGCGGGCGATCTGGGAACGGGTGAAAGCCAAGCCGTCGGTCGTGCTCAAGCGCCGTCTGTGGACGCAGCTTTTGCGCCTGGTCTACGGACGGGATATCGAGGACGACGCTCTATGGCTCCAGCACACCTATCTGGTCGTCGTCGCCAAGGCGATCGCTGCCCGCGTGCTCGGGTTCGAGGTGGACAGGCCCGATGAGCTTCTGTCGGGTCGGCGCTTCACGGCTATGGGCGTTCTTGGCGCGGTCGAGGACGACTTTTTCAACTGGGTTCTCGACGACAAGGCCGGCAAGGACCTGGTGGTAAGGCTGGCGCGCCATGTCACACGCTTCCGCCTGCACGACGTGGATATCGACGTCCTTAAACTGCTCTATGAGGCCCTGATCGACCGGGCCCAGCGCCATGGTCTGGGCGAGTACTACACACCCGATTGGCTGGCGGCGAAGATCGTGCGTGCCGCGGTGGACAAGCCGCTCGATCAGCGCGTTCTCGATCCCGCCTGCGGGTCGGGTACTTTCCTGTTCCACGCCATCCGCCGCCATCTGCAGGCGGCGCGCGAGGCAAAAATCGACCCGGAACGCCACGCCGAGCACGCGTGCGCGCTCATCGCCGGAATGGACATCCATCCCGTGGCTGCCATCATCGCGCGCGTCACCTATCTGCTGGCGCTGGGCGACACGCTGAAGACGCGGCGTGGGAATATCTCGGTGCCGGTCTATCTCGGCGACGCCATGCAGTTGTCCGTGTCGGGCATGCTTGCTGGCCGCGAGCTGGTGATTCAGGTCCCCGCTCCAGACCCGGCCACAGGCAACGGTCAGCGCGAAATGCTGCGCTTCCCGGAGGCCGTCTGTCGCGATCCGCATTTGCTCGACGGCGTCGTCGATCGCATGCGGCTCGATAGCGAGAAGGGAAAGCGGCCGGAGGCGTTCGGAGCGGCCGTGAAGGCCCTCGGCGTGGCGGAGACGGACCTGCCCGAGCTGATGGACACCTACAGTCGCTACGACGCGCTGCGCAAGGCCGACCGCAACACGATCTGGTCCTACGTCGCTCGCAATCTCTCGCGTCCGCTCTATCTCGCCGCGGAGGACCGGCGCGCCGACGTGCTCGTGGGCAATCCGCCGTGGCTGGCGCTGCGGCACATGTCGGACGACCTCCACAGCCGCTTCAAGGACCTGGCGAAGGACGAGCAGATCTACGTCGGCGGCAAGCTCGCCACCCAGAACGACCTCTCGGCGTTGTTCTTCGCGCGCTC
>DATBKR010000339.1:0-2324 GCA_036555805.1 Hyphomicrobiaceae bacterium
ATGCTCCTGGACACGGCGGATAAGATTGTTGGCGACGCCCACATACAGCGTGCCATTGCGCCGGCTCGCGAGGATGTAGACCCAGTACGCATGATCGTACACCGGGCAATAATATGGTGACAGATCGTCATACGAAAGAGAATTTTGCGTAGGTTGTCATACCGGGCGCGCGCGATAGCGCGAGACCCGCACCCAGGGTCGGGGGCTCCGTTCTCTCCGCGTTCGCTCTGGGTCCCGGATATGGCGCAGCCTGCCCCGGCCTTCGAGCCGGGGCGCCATTCCGGGATGACTCCTTACGTTTCGAGCGGGCGCGCGGGCAGGGAGGCGCGCAGCGCGCGCAGGTCGGCGGCGCTGGCGGTGGCGGCGGCGCCCTCGATGGCGCGATAGCGGCCCACCACGTCGCGGCCGAGACGGGTCAGGCGCGCCCCGCCGCCGCCCGAGCCGCCCATCTGCGTCTCGACCAGCGGCGCGCGGAAGATGTGGTTGATCTCATCGACCAGGAGCCACGCGCGCCGGTAGGACATGCCCATCTCCTTGCCGGCGGCCGAGATGGAGCCGTGTTTGGAGATCAGCTCCATGAGTGCGATCTTGCCGGGGCCGAGGTAGCCGAATGCGCCGAAGTCGATGCGGATGGTGAGGGCCGCGTGCCGCTCCTCGCCCATCACGGCCGCCCGGCGCGTGGTCTTCCTCGGTTTCTGCCGCATGGGGGCCCGACCCCTCGCCTCCGCCTGGTTCCCGCTTTGGTACTCCGCTTCAGCGCCGGTTGCGAGGGGCCCAGTCGGCTGCGGGGTCAGACCCCTCGCGACGGACCTCAGATCTCAATTGCAGCGCTGGTGCGAGGGGGTCTGACCCCGTGTCGCTAGTGGAGCGCCGCGAAGGCGGCGAGGCCGCCGAGCGCCAGCAGAGACATGAGGGTGGAGATATTGACGTCGCCGAACTCCTTCACGCGCACCACGCGAACGGTCTCGCGGATCGCGCGCGGGGCGGCCTCCCCGTCGCTGGCTCGCAGCCACTTCCAGGAGAAGCGGGCGAAGGCGCTGCCGCGCCGCCAAAGCTCGGCCGGCGCCCGCTGCCAGCCGTATTTGAGGAAGAAGACGACCGCCACCAGGATGGCGATCTGCAGGAGCGTGGACACCCAGCCCGAGACCAGAAACCACACCAGCGACCACAGCAGGCCCAGGAGCCACCACACGAGCCCCAGGACCGAAGCGAGGGCCCACCAAAGCCAGCCGAGGATGTCCATCGCGCCCTGCCTTTCCTGCGACTCACCAGGTCGATAGGCAAAGATTGCGGCGATGGGACGGGCGGGACCGGTCCAGGCCTGAATGGCCGTAACCCAACGCATCGGCGCCGCCGAGGTGCTGGGTTACGCCGCCTCGCGGCCAGCCCGTCCTACTGGCGGGTGCGGTAGAGGGTGAACTCGCCTTTCTGCACGCGCGGGCCGAGCTCCTTGATGAGCGTCACCACCGCGCCCTCGCCGAAGGCTCCCACCAGGTCGGTGAGGGCGGCGTAGAGGGCGGCGTAGGCCATCATCTCGGGCGGGATGCCGTTCTCTGCGGCCTCCTCCCAGGCGTTGAGAATGAAATTGAGCGCTTTGAGACTCTCGTCGCTTCCGTCGGCGAGCGCCAGCATGATCTCCCTCCATTGCACCGCGCCGGCCTGCCCCCAGGCGAACGCGGACCCCCATGAGTGGGTCAGACCCCTCGCGTCTACGCTCGTTTTCACAATCGAACGGTGGAGGCGAGGGGTCCGACCCCGGACGCGACCGTAGCATGACACCCGCGGCTCGCTATCCTGGCGACGGTTAAGCATTAACCGAACTCGCATGCGGGGCGTGGCGCCAGCGCATCAGTGCCGGCATCGGTGCCGCGCCAGTGTCAGGGCGCGGTCTTGGCGAGGGAGTCGGCGATCTCGGCGCCTTCGGCCAGGAAGCGCGTAATGGCGGTCTGGGCGGACTGGGAGCACGCGTTATACGTACGGCTGTAAGCGCGGTAACCGTTGTTGAAGCTGCGCGTAAGCTTGGCCCGGCGCAGGGCCGTCGAGCCCTCCGTGTCCATCAGCCCGCGCATGCGGTCGCGCCAGACCTGGCCGTCGTTGGCGCCGCACAGCTCGCGCAGATAGTGCACCGCGCCGAGGATCTCGGACAGCCGCATCAGCTTGTCGTCATAGGGCTTGGTGTCGGTGGTCGGGCCCTGTGCCGAGGCCGCGCCCGCAGCCGCGATCGCCAGCGCCGCCAGCACGGCAGCGCCCGCGAGCGGTCTGCTCGGCACGGATGTGCGCATGGGCTGGCGTCCTCGTTGCCGGGCTCGGATTTGCGTTGCGCG
>DATBKR010000340.1:0-12159 GCA_036555805.1 Hyphomicrobiaceae bacterium
CTTCCAAGAAGCGCGACCGCGCCAAGGTGAAGGAGATCATCCTGCGGGTTGCGAAGGAGCAGGTCGGCCAGAACAAGATGGCCGCGAACCAGTGACACGGCCGCCCCCGCCGGCAAGGCGCAGCGCGGCGCGACAACAATGCGATGAGGGCCCGAGTCGGGGCTGATACTGAGGCGGATGCAGAGGTAGGCGACCATGGCGAGCAACGCGCATGCTGAGGGCGGGCACGCTCACGAGCACACGCCCACCGGGATGTGGCGGTGGCTCGGTTCCACCAATCACAAAGACATCGGCACGATGTACCTCCTGTTCGCCATCGTCGCCGGCGTCATCGGCGGGTTCCTGTCGGTGATGATGCGCATGGAGCTGCAGGAGCCGGGCCTGCAGTATTTCGCCAACGGCCACGTGTTCAACACCTTCGTCGCCGGCCACGGCCTCATCATGGTGTTCTTCATGGTGATGCCGGCCATGATCGGCGGGTTCGGCAACTGGTTCGTGCCGCTCATGATCGGCGCGCCGGACATGGCCTTCCCGCGCATGAACAACATCTCGTTCTGGCTGCTGCCGGCCTCGATCTCGCTGCTCCTCACCTCCATGTTCGTCGAGGGGCCGCCGGGCATGGACGGCGTCGGCGCCGGCTGGACCATCTATCCGCCGCTCTTCACCCAGGGCCATCCCGGCCCGGCGCCGGACTTCGCCATCCTGGCACTGCACCTGGCGGGCGCCTCATCGATCCTCGGCGCCATCAACTTCATCACCACCATCTTCAACATGCGCGCGCCGGGCATGACGCTGCACAAGATGCCGCTGTTCGTGTGGAGCGTGCTGGTCACGGCCTTCCTGCTGCTCCTGGCGCTGCCGGTGCTGGCTGGCGCCATCACCATGCTGCTCACCGACCGCAACTTCGGCACCACGTTCTTCGAGCCGCAGGGCGGCGGCGACCCGCTGCTCTACCAGCACCTGTTCTGGTTCTTCGGCCATCCCGAGGTGTACATCCTGATCCTGCCGGGCTTCGGCATGATCAGCCAGGTCATCTCGACCTTCTCGAGGAAGCCGATCTTCGGCTATCTCGGCATGGCCTACGCCATGGTGGCCATCGGCTTCATCGGCTTCATCGTGTGGGCGCACCACATGTACACCTCCGGCATGGGGGTTGATGCGCAGGCCTACTTCGTGTTCGCCACCATGGTGATCGCGGTGCCGACGGGCGTGAAGATCTTCTCCTGGATCGCCACCATGTGGGGCGGCTCGATCCAGTACCGCGTGCCGATGCTGTGGGCGCTCGGCTTCATCTTCCTGTTCACACTCGGCGGCGTCACCGGCGTCATGCTCTCCAACGCCGGCGTCGACCGCAACTTCCACGACACCTACTACGTGGTGGCGCACTTCCACTACGTGCTGTCGCTGGGCGCGGTGTTCGCCATCTTCGCCGGCTGGTACTACTGGTTCCCGAAGATGACGGGCTACATGTACAACGAGCCCCTCGGCAAGCTGCACTTCTGGCTCACGTTCATCGGCGCCAACGTGCTGTTCTTCCCGCAGCACTTCCTGGGGCTCGCGGGCATGCCGCGGCGCATCGCCGACTACCCCGACGCGTTCGCCTTCTGGAACCACGTGTCGTCGGTCGGCTCCTACATCACGGCGACCGCCACCGTCATCTTCCTCTTGAGCATGTTCTACTCCTACTTCATCGCGCGCGTGCGGGCGACTGACAACCCGTGGGGGCCGGGCGCCACCACGCTGGAGTGGAAGCTGTCGTCGCCGCCGGCATTCCACTCCTACGAGAAGCTGCCGAAGATCGAGGAGGCGGCGCACCACTGACCGCCGAGCCCCGCCGCGAGCGGGACGCCGGCGGGAGCGAAGCGCGGACGCAGAGGCCGTCATGGCTGAGCTGGGAATGGAGACGCGGGCGTTCGACGGCACCCTCGGCCGGGCCGTCGATCCCACGCGCCTGGCCGGCGGCAGCGTCGGCGACTTCATCGCGCTCATGAAGCCGCGCGTGATGGCGCTGGTGGTGTTCACCGCGGCGGTCGGCACGGTGCTGGCTCCCGGCGGGCAGCACCCTCTCCTCGCCGTCATCGCGCTCCTCTGCATCGCCGTGGGGGCCGGGGCGTCGGGCGCGCTGAACATGTGGTACGACGCCGACATCGACGCGCTGATGCAGCGCACCGCCGCCCGGCCGATCCCGCGCGGGCGCGTGAGCCCGGACGAGGCCCTCGCCTTCGGCGTGGTGCTGGCCGTGGGCTCGGTGGCCGTGCTGGGCGTGCTGGTCAACTGGACGGCCGGGGCGCTGCTGGCCCTCACCATCTCGTTCTACCTGTTCGTATACACCATGTGGCTCAAGCGCCGGACGCCGCACAACATCGTCATCGGCGGCGCCGCCGGGGCCTTCCCGCCCATGATCGGCTGGGCGGCCATGACCGGCACGGTGAGCCTCGAGGGGCTCGTGCTGTTCCTCATGATTTTCCTGTGGACGCCGCCCCACTTCTGGGCGCTCGCCCTCTACCGCACGCGCGACTACGAGCGCGCGGGCGTGCCGATGCTGCCGGTGGTGGCGGGGGCCGACGAGACCCGCAAGCAGATCGTGGTGTATTCGGCCCTGCTGGTGCCGCTGGCGCTGGCGCCGGCGTTCATGGGCTTCGGCGGACCGTTCTATGCCCTCGCCGCCATCGGTCTCGGGGCCGTTTTCCTGGCGCTCGCGCTCAACGTTTACCGGGTGCGCGAGGGCCGCGAGGCCGACCGCGCCGCCAGGCAGTTGTTCGCGTTCTCGATCCTCTACCTTTTCGGGCTTTTCGCCGCCCTTCTCGCCGAGCGGAGCCTTGCGCTATGTTTCGCCTGAGCACGGAGGCCGCACGGCGTGCAGAACCGCGAGCAGCAGGACTGGGAGCGCCAATGGGCGCGTCGGCGCCGGGCGCGCTCGATCGCCATCGCGCTCGCGCTCGTCGCGCTGGTGGTCATCTTCTACCTGGCCACCATCGTGTGGCTCGGCGGCAATGTGGCCAACCGGCGCCTGTAGGATCCGTAGGTTGGGTCGAGCGGAGCGAGACCCAACAACCGGTGTTGGGTCTCGCTGACGCTCGACCCAACCTACGCAACGCGATCGGACGGACGCCATGACCGGCACCCCGAACACCCCGCTGCAGCGCCGGCACCGCGCCCTGGCGGCGTGGTGCTTCGTGGTGGTGGTGGGCATGGTCGGCGCCGCCTACGCGGCGGTGCCGCTCTATCGCATGTTCTGCGAGGCCACCGGCTTCGACGGCACGCCGCGCCGTGCCACGGCGCGCTCGGAGCGGACGGTCGAGAAGGCCGTCACGGTGCGCTTCGACGGCAATGTGGCGCCCGGCCTGCCGTGGCGCTTCGGGCCGGTGCAGAACACCATGACGGTCAAGCTGGGCGAGAACGTCACGGCCTACTACCGCGCCACCAACACCTCCGACCACAGCATCAAGGCCACCGCGGCCTACAACATCGTGCCGGAGATCGCGGGGGCCTACTTCAACAAGATCCAGTGCTTCTGCTTCACCGAGCAGGTGCTGGAGCCCGGCCAGACCGCCGAGCTGGCGGTGGACTTCTTCATCGACCCCAAGATGGTCGACGACCGGGACGGGCGCACCGTCACGAACGTGACGGTGTCGTACACGTTCTACCCCGTGCCCGAGAGGCCCGGCGTGGCCGAGACGCCCGGCGGCAAGCCCGGGTAGCAGCCGCGCGCAGGCGACCCCCAGGACGAGCGGACCCCGAAGGGGGACCCGAGACTCACGGACGAGGACAAGAGATGGCCGAAGCCCACGCCGAGAAGCACCACGACTATCACCTCGTGAACCCGAGCCCCTGGCCGGTGGTCGGCGCCGTGGCCGCGTTCCTGACGGCGGTCGGCCTGATCGTCTGGATGCGGTCGATGGGCGGCGGCGAGGGTCTGTTCGGCCTGCACGGCCCGTCGCTGTTCGCCGTCGGCTTCGCCGCCATCCTGTTCACCATGTTCATGTGGTGGCGCGATGTCATCAAGGAGGCGCACGGCGGCGACCACACACCGGTCGTGCAGCTGCACCTGCGCTACGGCATGATCCTGTTCATCGCCTCGGAGGTGATGTTCTTCGTCGCCTGGTTCTGGGCCTACTTCGACGCCTCCCTGTTCCCCGGCGGCGTGCATCCGCTGGAGGTGACAGGCCCCGACGGCACCGCCGAGGCCACCAAGCAGCTGATCGGCATGGTGGAGCGCAACGCGCTCACCGGCGGGCACTGGCCGCCCAAGCCCAACCCCAACTTCCACGGCACGTTCGACCCGTGGGGGCTGCCGCTCGTCAACACGCTGATCCTCCTCACGTCCGGCACCACCGTCACCTGGGCGCACCATGCGCTCCTCAACAACGACCGCAGGGGGCTCAAGTGGGGGCTCCTGATCACCATCGTGCTCGGCCTCCTGTTCACGCTCTGCCAGGCCTATGAGTACGCGCACGCGGGCTTCAACTTCGCCGGCTTCATCTATGGCTCCACATTCTTCATGGCCACCGGCTTCCACGGCGCACACGTGATCATCGGCACGCTGTTCCTCACGGTGTGCCTGTTGCGGGCGCTGGCCGGGCACTTCACGCCCAAGCAGCACTTCGGCTTCGAGGCCGCCGCCTGGTACTGGCACTTCGTCGACGTGGTGTGGCTGTTCCTGTTCACCTGCATCTACGTCCTCGGCGCCGGCACCCCCGCCCCGCACTGAGCCATACTCCCGTCATCCCCGAAGCCGCGCGCAGCGAGGCTGTCCGGGACCTCGGGTGACGAGTCGCACGGGTCATCCTGACGGAGCGAGCCAAGGGCGAGCGGCGTCCCGGAGAGCAAGGGTCCGACTCGCTTCAGGAGATCCCGGATAGCCTCGGGCCTTCGGCCCTCGGCTTGCGGGATGACGGGTGCCCGTTACTGGTCCGGATCGCCAGTGGAGGCCTTCGCCTTGGGGCGGGGGCGAGCCTTCTTGGGGGCGCCGCCGTCGTCGCCTGCGGCTTCGCCGGAGGCGGTGCCGGCCTGAGCCTGCTTGAGCTGCCTTGTGAGCTGGCCGATCACCTTCCAGGCTGCGTTCTTGGCGGACTGCTCCTTGGCAAGCTGCTCGCGCGCCACCTTGGCGGCCTGCTCCGCCTCCTGCCGGGCGCGCTGCTCCTCGGCGGCCTGCTTCTGCGCCTTTTCCAGCGCCTTCTGCAGGCCGGCCTGGCCTTTCTGGGCGTCGGGCGCGGGCGCCGCCGAACTACCGGGAGCGGCGGCCGGAGTTGCGCCCGCGTGCTGGCGCTCCAGCTGCGCCCGCGCCTCCTTCGTCGCGCGCTCGGCGGCCTCGCGGGCGACCTGCTCCTCCTCGGCGCGGCCGAGCGCAAAGTCCTTGGCCATCTCGGCGGCGGTCTTGTCGGCGCGCGCCTTCTCCAGCTGCGCCCGGGCCTCCTTGAGGGACCGCTCGGCGGCCTCGCGCGCGGTCTTCTCCTCCTCCACGCGCGTGGCGGTATCGCCGGTGGACGCGGAAGTGTCGGCGGCCTTCTGCGCGCTGCGCGCGCGCTCCCGCTCCAGCTCGGCGCGCGCCTCCTTGAAGGCCCGCTCGGCCGCCTCGCGCGCGCTCTTCTCCTCCTCTATGCGCCGCGCGAGGTCGGGCGGGGGCGCGTCCTTGCGCTTGCTGCGCTCCTTCTCCAGGTCGGCACGCGCCTCCCTGGCGGCGCGCTCGGCCGCCTCGCGGGCGTGCTGCGCGTCGGCGGCGCGCTTCAGCGCCTCCTCGCTCGTCCTGGCGGCGCCGGCTTCGGCCGACGCCCGCGCCGCGCGCTCGCGCTCCAATTGCGTGCGGGCCTCGCGCGCGCCCTGCTCGGCCGCTTCCAGCGCGGCGGCGCTCACCTGCGCCGTGGAGCTCACCGCGCTCGACTGGGTGAGGCTGCCGCCCACCCACGCCGCGGCGCCGACGGCCACAATGACCACCGCGGCAAAGCCGGCCAGCACGACGCGCCGCCCGCCCCTCGAGGGCGGCGGCGGTGCCGCGGCCGGCTCGGGGAACTTGCCCTGCCAGGGGTCGTAGGTGCCGAACGTCCAGATGTGGCCCTCGGGGTCGCGACAGGTGTAGCCGCGCCCACCGAAGTCGTCGTCCTCAACGGGCAGAACGATCTCGGCGGCAGCCGCCTTCGCCCTGGCGTGGTGGGCGTCGGCGTCGGGGATCACGAAATAGCAGCTCTGCGTCTCGGCGCCGCCGATCTCGTCGGGCTGCTTCATGAAGCGCTCGATCGGTGTGTCGCCGACCGGGGCCAGCATGATGAGAGCGCGGCCGAAGGTGAGCTGGGCGTAGATGGGGGTGCCCGCCGCGTCGGTCAGCACCGTCTGCTTCTCGAAGCCGAAGGCCTCGCACAGCCACTCGGCCGCAGCCGCAACGTTGCGGTAGCGCATGGCTGTGGCCGGACTCGACGTGGTCGGCATTCTGACGCTCTACCCCCTCGCACTCACCGTGCCGCCATGCCGCTAAATTCGCGCACCGTCCTATACAGCGCAAGTGTGCGCTAGAAATGGCCGAAGGCCGCCCGCGTGCGGTGTGCGCCCCGAATGGCACCGATCGTGGCGCTTATGTCACATCGCCCGGCGGTACGGCGCGTCGCCGGGCGTCGTCGTGGACGGGGCCCCAGCTCTCTCAGGGTTGGCTGGCCGGACCGAGCATCTGCCTGCGCCTGGCCCACCGGCGCGCGATCTCGGCGGCAATGATCTCGGCCGAGCTGATGGGAGCATAGCTCCAGGCCTCGAGCCGCTCGAAGCGCTCGGGGAGGGGGCGTGTCGCGCCGTGCCGGGCGAGTGCCTCGTGGAAGCGCGCGCGCTTAGGCCCGCCGCCGTCGGGCGCGAAGATGTAGACCGGCTTGCCCGTGGCGCAGGCTTCCCCCACCATGTTCACGGAATCCCCCGGCACGATCAGCGCATCGGCATGGGCCAAGAAGTGCGGATAGGGGTTGTCCCCCGTACCGCTCCAGAACAGGCGCCGCGTCCCTTCCGTCCCCGCACGCACGGTGGCGGCGAAATCGGCCGGGGTGCGTCGCGACGGCGTGATCATCAGGCCGGCGCCGAGCGCACTCAAGGAGTTGAGCGTCGCGACCAGGCGTGTCAGCGCCGCCCTGGTGTAGCGGTAGTTGCGGTCGGGGCCCCCCAGCGACACCGCCACGCGCGGGGCCGGCAGGGCGGCGATGTCGGCGGGCATGGCGCGCCTCAGCTCGGCGAGCCGTCCCGGCGTGAAGACGTGCGGCGTCGTCAGGGTGGTGATGACATTGGGCCCGCGCAGCGTGTCGTGCTCGGGCACCCAGAACAGGTCCGCCGCCGCTGTGCTCACCTTGGGGTCCTGCAGGATGACTGTGTAGGTGCGGCGGCCGGTCAGCCGCTTGAGCCTGCGGATGTAGGGCGTGGTCAGGCGGCCCACCGAGATGGCAAAGTCGGGCCAGGGTGGCCGGAACTGGCTCGCCCCGGTGCCGAGGCGCTCGGCCGGACTCACCGGGCCGTAGGGGGAGAGCATCCTCCAAATGCCGGCCGGTCTGACGAGCTTGACCTCGTAATCCAGGCCCAGCGCATCGAAGACACCGCGCGTCTGCACGTCGTTGCCGGTCTTGCCGTCGCTGATGATCCAGCCGCTGCGGCCGCGCGTTGCGTCAAGGCCGGGCTCCGTCGCCGCCATGTCCAGCGCCATTCCTAAACCTGCGTCCTGAACCTGTGTCGTGACCGCTGGGAGAAATATTGTTGCTCACGGCGCCGGCATGCGTCAGATTTCGCGTCAGCGGCAAACCCGCAAGAGCTATAGCCCCATGCGTGCCGGCCTCGATGCTACCGATTGGCGCATCCTCAAGGAGCTGCAGGCGAACGGCCGCATTACCAATGTGGAACTGGCCCGCAAGGTGGGCATCTCGCCGCCACCGTGCCTGCGGCGCACGCGCGCGCTGGAGCAGGCCGGCATCATCTCCGGCTATTTCGCCCTGCTCGACGAGAAGTCGCTCAACTTCGAGGTGATCGCCTTCGCCAACGTCGGTCTCCACAGCCAGGCCGAGCCGGACCTCAGGGCGTTCGAGAACCGCGTGCTCGCCTGGACGCTGGTGCGCGAGTGCTACATGCTCTCCGGCGAGATCGACTTCATCCTTAAGTGCGTGGCACCCGATCTCTCCAGCTTCCAGGATTTCGTCATCAACGATCTGACGGCGGCGGCCAACGTGGCGAGCGTGAAGACCACCCTCGTCATCAGCCGCGTCAAGTTCGAGCCCGGCGTGCCGATCACCCTCGGCCAGAGGCAGCCGGCCAACCGGGGTGGCGCACGCACGGGCAGGGACGGCGGCAGGGGCGCCGGGGGTACGGCTTGAGGGCAGGACGGCCACGCACGGGCGGCCCCGGCCGCTCCCGCGCGCGGAATAGAGTTCGGTGCCGCCACGTTGTTGGGAAGTTGCGGGGAGGCAGCGCGTGACCGATGACATCCGCGACCGGATGGTGGCGGTTCTGCCGCGCCTTCGGCGGTTCGCGTATGCCCTCACCGGCAACACCGAGCAGGGAGACGATCTGGTCCAGGACGCCTGCCTGCGCGCGTTGTCGCGTATCGATCTGTGGCAGCCCGGCACCCGCCTCGACTCCTGGATGTACCGGATCGCCCAGAACATCTGGCTGGACCGGCTCCGGGCCAACAAGGTCCGCGGCGAAGTGGTTGACATCGAGGCGATGGAGGGCATGACGGGCTCGGACGGGCGCGTGGTGGCGGAAAGCGAGCTGACAATGCAGGCGGTGGCGGCGGCCATGGGCCAGCTGCCGGCCGAGCAGCGCTCCATGGTCGCCCTGGTCTGCATCGAAGGCGCCTCCTACAAGGAGGCCGCCGAGATCGCCGGCGTGCCGCTTGGCACCGTCATGAGCCGGCTGGCGCGGGCCCGCCGCACCCTCCACGCCATCCTCAGCGGGCCGGGGCGCACCAACGTCGCGCGCCTGCCGGCCAAGACAGGGTCATGAGCACGATGAAGGATGCGGGTGAGAAGGCGATGGCGCTGGTGGACGGCCAGCTGGCTCCAGCCGATGTTCCGGGCCTGGTGCAGGAGCTCGCGCGCAACGCCAGGCTGATTGCCGAGTTGCAGGAGTATCTCGCCCTGTCACGCAGCCGGATGGCCGCGGTCTACGCGGCCAAGGCCGAGGAGCCGGTGCCGCGCTGGCTCGCCGACGCGGTGATGAGCGCCGCTGCGCCCGCGCCTGCGCGGGAGCCGGCGGCAGGCTTTGGCCGGCGCCTGCTGGGATGGCTGTGGAGCGACTACCGCGTTCCTGCCTGGTCGATCGCCGCCGGGCCGGCGCTCGCGGCTGCGACCGTGGTGGCCGCCGTCGCGGGCTATCTGGCCACCTCGGCGCCCGGGCGCGGCGTGTTGGCCCAGGCCGATCTGGCGGCCGCGCTGGAGCGCACCCAGAGCGGCAAGGATGCCGCACTGGCCACCCTGCGGCCGGTGCTCTCGTTCAACAGCAAGACGGGGGCCTGGTGCCGCCAGTTCGAGATGCGCAACGCCAGCCGGCAGGTGTCGCACGCGCTGGCCTGCCGAGGCGCGGGCGGGCAGTGGACGGTGCTGGCGTCGACACCGCCCGCCGCCGGCGGTGGCTTCGCACCGGCCGGCGCGGACGCGCGCAAGACGGTCGACGACCTCGTGACGTCCATGATGCAGGGCAACCCGCTCTCCCAGGACGAGGAGGCCGCCACCATCGGCCGGCGCTGGAGCGCCCCGTGAGCCCGCACTGAGCCCACACTGAGCGATCCAGGTGAGCCGCAGATTATTTGGGGACGCGGCACATTCTGGCCGAGATTGCGCGCCACCTTGAGATTCCCGTATCGTGCGTCGTCCCCGTATATCCCTCTTCGTGGCCGGCTGCGCCTCCGATGCCCGCACCTCGGCGGCGTGGCCTCGGCCACAAGCGGCCCGGCGGTGCCCGCGGACCTTCCGTGGGCGCCGCCGGGTTCGCATGCTTATGCCGGACGCGGGCGGCAGCCCACGGCGCGGCACTGCGCGTCGCGCAATTCGCGGGGATGACGGCTACTCCGCCACGCCTTCGCCCGAGACCAGGCGGACCGTGCTCACCCAGGTGCCCGGCACCAGCGGGTCGCGCGGAACCGGGTCGGCCATTCGCACCACCGTCCCGGCCCATGGCTCGCCTGCCGTGCGGGCCTCGTTGACCGCCACGGCCACGGCCGGCGGCGGTCCGCAGGACGCTGGCGCCTGCACCAAGCCTGCGCCAAAGGTCGAGTCGCGCCCGTGGCCGCTGAGGTTCCTGACATTGCCGTCGATCTGCGCCAGCACGCGCCGCTTGACGGCGGCGGGATCGTCGTCGGGGGCGAGCCCCGACTGCGGGAGCGCCACCGCCACCACCGCCGTGACATAGGGCACGGCGAAGGACGTGCCTGTCTGCGGCCCCTCGCGACGGCCGGGGAGGGCGGTCCATACATCCACGCCGGGAGCGGCGAGGTCGATATGATCGCCACGGTTGGCGTAGCGGTAGGCGGCCAGGTTGCGGTCCACCGCTGTTACGGCAATCACCTCCTCGTAAGCGGCGGGGTAGCTGGGCGGCGCCGCGGGCCCCTCGTTCCCTGCGGCGGCGACGACAACCGTGCCCGCCTTGGTCAGCTCCTGAACGGCGTGATGCAACAGCTCGTCCTCCGGGCCGGCGAGGCTGAGATTGACCACGGCCACGCCGTTCTTCTTGAGCCAGTGCAAGGCACGCAGCATCTGGGCCGTGTCGGACACCGGCTGCCCGCCGGCATCGGCGAAGAAGGCATTGGCGACGACGTAGGAGGCGTCGGGGATGAGGCCGGGCGTGCCGCTGTCGGCGTTGCCGGCGAGCAGCGACAGGACGCCGGTGCCGTGCTGGTTGGGCGCCCGCTCGCCGCCTTCCGGCACGAACTCCTTGTACACGTAGCGCGCGCCGGCGAAGGCCGGGTGGCCCTCGTCGAAGCCGGTGTCGACAATGCCGATCCTGACGCCCCTGGCGCAGGCGCCGAGCCGTGGCTGCCAGTTGATGAGGGCGCCGCCGAAGCAGCGCTCCGCCGGGCAGCCCCGGCCACTCTGCGCGGCCACGGAGACCGCCGCGCCCCCGCGGCCGGCGCCGGGGCGATAGGAGGCATAGACGCGGTTGAGGGTGAAGCCATCGTCGGGCAGCAGCTCGAACAGCCGCTCCCGCCCGCTGACGGCGTTGAGGGTCTCCGGCGGGCGCAGGCGGCTGATGGTGAGCCCGAACTCCGGCAGGTCGATGCGCTCGACGAGCTGGTAGTTGCCCTCGCGCGCCTTGGCGAGGCCGGCAGCGGAAAGGTTGATAGCGAGCACCTCGTTGGAGCGGTAGCTGCCCGGCGGCGGCGGCATCTCACCGATGGCGCGCGCGCCCAGGCGGGAAGCGGGCCTGGCGCGGCCCGTCGCGGCCGTGCGGCTCGTGACCGGCTTGGCCCCCGGCGGGACGACTGCCGTCTTGGAGGGTTGCGGCCGGCGCGAAAGCCTCTCCAGGAGGCCGTGCAAGGGCGGCGAGGCCCGGCCGCCCTGCTGGGCGGGAGACTGCTGGGGCGGCAGGAGCGGAGCGGTGTGCGCGAGCGGCGCCAGGCGCTCGGTCTCGCGCGCAACGGCCGCCGGCCGCACCAGCGTATCCCAGCGCGCCTCAGCCACCGCCTCGCGCGGAGGCGGCCTCGGCACATCGACTGCGGGCTTGACCGAGTTGCTGGTCCTAGGCGGGAGCCACATGGTTCGGGCGACGCCGAAAACCTCGGGCGGCGCGCGCATCCCTGCATGAGCGGGAGGATGCACCGCGCGCCCGGTTGGTGAGGGCGACGGCGTCGGTGCTGGTGCGGGCGAAGGCAGCTGCACGAACGGCAGCAATGGCGGGAATTGAAAGGCGCCGGGTGCCTGGCGCACGTGGGCGCCGGGCATGCGCGGGAACCGCGACGAGGCCTTGCGCGCATCGGCGGGGGAGATCAAGAGACTCCCCAGGTGGGCGCCGACGCTCTGCCCCGCCAGTTCCAGGCGGCTCAATCCCGCCAGCAAGGCCGCCACAACCAGAGCCAGGACGCACCTGGAACGCAACAGCCTCCGCAAGAAGCTGCCCTTGCACGCGCCTGTACGCATGACAACCTTCCGGCCCCGCCCCACGCCACAAACCAGCTCGACCGACAATCTGCAGCGATCATATGTGACGGGA
>DATBKR010000341.1:0-1546 GCA_036555805.1 Hyphomicrobiaceae bacterium
GACGGCCCCGGCGCCGAAGCTCGCGTCACCATCGTCAAGGGAAAGCGGTGATTCCCGCATTGCCAGCGCCGAAACGGGCATTATCCTGCCGTTGTTGCAACGCAGCAGGGCCGTTGCTACCGGCGAGCCTGGCAACACACCTTTTGACGCAAGGACGCACTCCCATGTCCCAGACCACGTCCCCAGCATCGTCCACGAGAGCGGACCCTGCCGCCGGCAGGGCCGACGGCGGCGCGCTCGCGCGCTGTGCGGACGCCGTCGCCGACGCGGAGCGCCTTTTGCACCACGCCCGCGCCGCCGTGCGCTCCCGCATCGATGCGGGCGGCGGCCTCGATGTCGAGCAGGCGGCCGGCCACGGACTGGCATGGCTCGCCACGTACGTGGAGGCCCTGCGGCAGATGCTGGGGTGGGCCAGGCGCCTGACGGCGGCGGGCCGCTTCGGCCGCCCCGAGCAGCTGCTGCTGGCGTGCGCGTTCGGCGAATACCTGGCGCAGATCGCCGGCGGCATTCCCATGAGCCAGGGCGAGACGGTGCGCCCCGTGGCCCTGGGCGTACCTCGCGCCGAGGTGCGTCGCTTCGAGGATGCCGTGGAGGGTCTGGTCGCGGACGGCTGCGCCGCGGCCACCAGGGCCGAGCTGGCCCAACTGATCGCGTCGCAGCCCGAGGCGACCACGACCTTCGGCGACACCGGGCTCGACGAGACGCTCGATGCCATGCGCCACGAGATGCGGCGGTTCGCGCTGACCGAGGTGGCGCCGTACGCGCACGACTGGCACCTCTCCAACGGCTATATCCCGGCCGAGGTCCTCGCCAAGCTGGGCGAGCTCGGCGTGTTCGCGCTCACCCTGCCCGAGGCCTACGGCGGGCTCGGCCTCGGCAAGGAGGCCATGTGCGTGGTGTCGGAGGAATTGTCGCGCGGCTATATCGGCGTGGGCTCGCTCGGCACCCGCTCGGAGATCGCCGCCGAGCTGATCCTGGGCGCGGGCACGGCCGAGCAGAAACAGAGCTACCTGCCGAAGATCGCTTCGGGCGAGCTTCTGCCGACGGCCGTCTTCACCGAGCCCAATACCGGCTCCGACCTCGCTTCCCTCAAGACGCGGGCCGTGCGCGAGGGCGGCGTCTACAGGGTCACCGGGCAGAAGACCTGGATCACGCACCCGGTGCGCGCCGACCTCATGACGCTGCTCGTGCGCACCAACCCCAGCGAGCCCGGCTACCGGGGCCTCTCCATGCTGCTGGCGGAGAAGCCGCGCGGCACGGATGCGGAGCCGTTCCCGGCCGAGGGCATGTCGGGCAGCGAGATCGAGGTGCTGGGCTACCGCGGCATGAAAGAGTACGACATCGCCTTCGACGGCTTCGAGGTGCCGGCCTCGCAGCTCCTGGGCGGCGTCGAGGGCGAGGGTTTCAAGCAGCTGATGACCACCTTCGAGGCGGCGCGCATCCAGACCGCCGCCCGCGCCGTCGGCGTGGCCCAGTCGGCCATGGATCTCGCGCTCAAATACGCGCTGGAGCGCAGCCAGTTCGGCAAGCCGATCTACGCCTTCCC
>DATBKR010000342.1:0-8560 GCA_036555805.1 Hyphomicrobiaceae bacterium
CGCCAGCTCGGAAGCGTCGCGGGGCATCACGGCCCCCCCCGCAGCGCGCTGGCATTATGTTGCGCAGAAGCTGTCAATCGCCCGTGAGACAGCCCCCAATCGCAAATGCGCAACATAACGAGCTGCGCAACATATTCCACCCAATGCCCGGCAGCGCCTGGGCCGCTGTCCGGCCCGGTGAGCCGCACCATCAGGCTGCGGCCGGGCGTGTTGTCGACGTCGCCGACGCGCCAGGCGCCGCCTTCGCGCCGGCCGTTGGAGAGGTACTCGCGGCACACCGCCTCGGCATTCTGCGCGAGGCGGCGTGCGATATCGGCAGCGGGTCCCATGTCACGCGCCCTCCCGCTCGGCGATGCGCTGCAGCGGGTAGCGTTCCAGGACCTTGGCCAGCACCTCGATGCCGCCCTCGTCCGTCGGCACGAACATCCTGAGCTTCCAGGCTATGATCTCGTGGAACAGCCCGTACGCCGTCAACCGGTCGCGCATGGCGTCGGTGAAGCCGATGAGCTCGATGCGGTGGACATGCATCACGCGCACGCGGCGGAGCTGCAGGCCGTCGGCCAGATGCAGGACCATGCGCCCGCCCATCAGACCCGCGAAGGCATCCTCGGGCGACAGCTCCGGCGCCGTCGAGCAAGCCGCCCCAACCCAGGCCGGCGACACCTGGCGGCCGATGACGCGCTCGCCGTCGTCGGTCTGCAGGCGGTACACTCGGCCGCCGTCGCTGGGCAGCTGCCGCCAGATCAGCAGCAGCAGGCCCGTCACGATATGCAGCGTGCTCTCCCGGAACTCGGGGAGCTGGGCCAGCTCCGTCTCCCAGGCGACTGTGAACGTTTCAGGATCGGTCGGCCGCCACGCGGTCGCGTCCAGCGCGTCCACGGCGATCGAGGGCCGCTCCAAGGGCCGTAGCAGCCGCACGCGGCGCTCGACGCTGCCGTCGTCAAGCATCAGGCTTGGCGCCGGCACCTGCACGGCCGCACGGTGCGACCTGGCGTTGAGGAACAGCCGGCAGCCCCGTTGCGCGCCCTGCTCCAGGGCCTCGGCGAGCGGCAGCGGCTCGTTGCGGTCGCGGCGGGCAATGGTGAACACCTGCGTCGCCGCGCCGGTCCCCGGGTGGGTGTAGATCGTGCGCCGCTGGACGATGCTGAGCGATGCCGCCGTGATGGTCTCGACGCCGACATCGTAGGTGCCGGACGCGATGGCGCCCTCGATCTTGGCCTCCAGCAGCGCCTCGAACGCCGCGAACAGCGTGTTCTGCAGGTCGATGGTCAGGGCGAGCAGCCGGTTGAGAAACTGGCTGATCGGCGGCAGCTCCTCCCTCAGCGTCCCGTCCCGATCTGTCAGCGTGAGGCCGGTCGCGTCCTGGAAGCGCTGGAGCGAGCAGCCCTCGATCCTGCCGGCATAGAGTACGGTGTAGAGCTGCCGCAGCGCCGCCCGCGCATAGACGCTCTCCAGGTTGTCCTCTGGCCGGAACAGGCCCTGCCCGCCCGTCTGCCGCTGGCCCTTGGTGATGGCGCCCAGCGTGTCGAGACGGCGGGCGATGGTGGACAGGAAGCGCTTCTCGGCCTTCACGTCGGTGGCGATCGGCCGGAACAGCGGCGGTTGCGCCTGGTTGGTGCGGTTGGTGCGGCCAAGACCCTGGATGGCGGTGTCGGCCTTCCAACCGGCCTCCAGCAGATAGTGCACGCGCAGCCGTTGGTTCCGGGCGCCGAGGTCGGCGTGGTAGCTGCGGCCCGTGCCGCCGGCGTCGCTGAACACCAGGATGCGCTTCTCATCGTCCTGGAATGCCTGCGTCTCGGCGAGGTTGGCAGACGCCGCGCGGCTCTCGACGGCGAGCCGCGTGTCGCCGGCACCATCGATCTTGGCGACGATGCGCCGCGACCGTCCCGTGACCTCGGCGACCCGATCCGCGCCGAAGTGCTGCACGATCTGGTCGAGGGCGCCCGGCACCGGGTCGAGCGACGCCAGGTGCTCGATCAGCCGGTCGCGCCGTTCCACCGCCTCGCGGCATTGGACGGGCTGGCCGTCCCGGAGCACCGGCCGCGAGGCCAGGTTGCCGTCGCTGTCGGTGTACTCTTCGAACAGCTGGGTCGGGAACGAATGCGAAAGGTAGCATAGAATCGCATCTCGAGGAGTGGCATCGACGACGAGGTCGCCCCACTCCTCGGTCGGGATGTCGGCGATCCGCCGCTCCATCAGCGACTCGCCGGTGGAGACGAGCTGGACCACGGCAGCGTGGCCGGCCTCCAGGTCGCGCTCGATGCTTCTGATGAGCGTCATCGTCTTCATCCCTGAAATCAGGTGGCTGAAGAATCGCAGTTTTGCGCTCTCGAACGCGGAGCGCGCAGCCGCCTTGGCCTGGGCGTTGAGCGTGCGCGAGCCGCCCCCGCAGCCGGTGCCGACGATGTTGGTCGCCTCCAGTGCAGCATTCAGGTGGTTGTGGATCACCTCGAAGGCGACGCTATAGGAGTTATAGATGCGCCTCTGCTCGGGCGTGATCGCGTGCTCGACAAGCTCGTACTCGACGCCCTCGTAGGACAGTGACCGCGCGGTGTAGAGGCCAAGGCTCTTGAGGTCGCGCGCCAGCACCTCCATGGCGGCCACGCCGCCGGACTCGATGGCCTCGACGAACTCGGAACGCGTGGCGAAGGGGAAATCGGCGCCGCCCCACAGTCCCAGTCGCTGGGCGTAGGCGAGGTTGTGCACCGTCGTGGCGCCGGTCGCCGAGACATAGACGACGCGCGCATCGGGAAGCGCATGCTGCAGGCGCAGCCCCGCACGCCCCTGCTGCGACGGGACCTCCTCGCCGCGCTCGGTCTTGCCGCCGGCCGCGTTCTGCATGGCGTGGCTCTCGTCGAACACGATCACGCCGTCGAAGCCGGCCGCGGTCTCCGAGCCGGGCTCGCGGCCGAGCCACGCCAGGATCTGGTCGAGGCGCGAAGCCTTGCCCTCACGCTCGGCCGAGCGCAGCGTGGCGTAGGTCACGAACAGGATGCCCTCGCCGAGCCGGATCGGCGTGCCTTGGCGGAAGCGCGCCAGGGGCTGGATCAGGAGGCGCTCCTGCCCCAGCGCCGACCAGTCGCGCCGCGCATCCTCGATCAGGGCCTCGGATTTGGAGATCCACAGGGCGCGGCGGCGGCCCTTGAGCCAGTTGTCGAGGATGATGCCCGCGACCTGCCGGCCCTTGCCGCAGCCGGTGCCGTCGCCGAGGAACCAACCGCGCCGGAAGCCGACGGCACCCTTGGCATCCTCAGGCGCCGCCGCGACGACGTCGAAGGTCGCATCGATCGTCCACGCGCCGGCGAGATGCGCGGCATGAGCCTCGCCTGCATAGATGACGCTCTCAAGCTGGGCGTCCGAGAGAAGCCCATCCGAGACTACGCGGGCGGGAAGGTGCGGCCGGTACGCGGGCTTGGGCGGCGCGACGGAGGCCATCGCCGACGACTGCACAAGCCGCGTCGGGTGCGACTGCGCGCCGGGAATCCGGATCGACTGCAGGGCATAATCCTCGTAGAGCGCCTCGCTGAAGCGCCCGCCTTCGGCCGGCTTCCAGTCGACCGTGTCATAGGCGAGCTCTATGACATGGGCGTCGATGGCCGGCGGCGCCGCACGCAGCTTGGGCGAAACCCACGCAATGGCGGGCCGCGCTCGGCCGTTACGGGGACGGACGGGCAGAGCCGTCGCGGCCATTGGCGCGCTGGCGGGGATCGGCAGCCGCGGTGGAACAGACCCGGTGACCCAGCGCAACAGCGTAGCGGCGTCCGGCGCGGTGCCGGGTGACGCTGGGAATGCGGCAGGGTCGTCGGCGGCACGCTTGTCGATGACGGTGAGGCGGGTCTCCACACTGGTGCCGTGCCGGGCATAGACCGCACCGTCGATTGCGGCGGAGAAGACGACCGTCCCGCGCTCCTGCAGGCGTACGAAGTCCTCGCGCCAGGCCGGGTTGCCTGGCGCGAGCCCCGCCTGCGTGATGGCGACGAGGCGTCCGCCGTCGGCAAGGCGCGCCAGCGCGGACGAGACGTGCCGCAGCGCCGCATCCGTCCGCCGCCGCTCCACATTGGCGAGCGCCGAGAACGGCGGGTTCATCAGAACGACTGTAGGAACGACGCCGGCGCCGAGATGATCGTGGATGTGGGCCGCGTCGAAGCGGGTGACGGCGACGTTGGGGAAGAGCTGGGCGAGGAGCCCGGCGCGCGTGTCGGCCAGCTCGTTCAGGACGAGCGAGGCACCAGCAAGCTCGGCGAGGATGGCGAGTAGGCCGGTACCGGCAGAGGGCTCCAGGATACGATCGGCCGGCATGATGGCGGCCGCGGTGGCCGCGACGTGCGCCAGCGGGAGAGGCGTGGAGAACTGCTGGAACGTCTCGCTCTCCTCGGAGCGCCGCGTGTGGGTGGGGAGCAGTCCCGCGATCCTTCCCAGCATCGGCACCAGGGCGGCTGCCGATCCGGCGCGCGCGGCCATGGCACCTCCGAACTTGCGCAGGAACAGGACAACCGCTGCCTCGCAAACGTCATAGGCGCTCTTCCAGTCCCAGGCGCCGTCTGCATCGCCGCCGCCACAGGCCCGCTCCATCGCCCAACGGAGCATGGAGGCGTCGACCCGGTGCCCGCGTTCCAGGTCGGGAAGGAGCAGCTGCGTGGCTTGAAACAGGGCGGACGCACGATCGGGACATCGGGGCGCGCAAGCGCGGGACGCGGCAGCGGCTGCCGCGGCAGCGGAGGTCGTCGTCATGAGGGAAGCCTCGGGGGTGAGGGAAATGGACAGAGCCGCGGCCACTCTCTCGGCCCCGGCCGGCTCAACCCGTCCAGCCTTTCCCTCGCTCTGGACGTGTAGCAGCTCGCGAGGGGAACCGAAGACCTGGCACAGTGCCTGCAGAAGAAGCGCCCCCTGCGAAGCAGGGGGCGAGGTTGCGTTACTCTGGTGGCGGCGCATGGCCATTGGCGGCCACGGGCAGGACCCGCAGACGGTCCCCGCGCCGGCGCCATTTCGCGCCAGGTGCGGTTCTCGGGCATGACCCTTGTGGATCTGCTCCGCGAAACCGCGGACGATCCGGGTTTGGCGCCTCGCCTACTCGGCAGCGACGGCGCGCGGTGCGTCGTCGGCGCCATCGGCGAGAAAGGCCGGCAGGGAGTCAGGGTCTGCCGCAGGACCGGAGGTCCGGGCGGTGTCCAGGCTGCGGAGCCGCAGTGGCTCGGGCAGCCAGCCGCTGCCTTCGAGCAAGCGCTCGGCCTCGCGGGCCATGTCGGCCTTCTTGAGGTCCTCGATCAGCTGGGCGGCCTGCTCGCCCTTCGCCTCCCGCACGGCTTCGAGGATCTGGGCCTTGGTAACACGCCCGAGATAGCCTGCCACGGTCGGGCGCCAGCCGGCCGCCGCCATGTCGAGCTGGACGGTCTCGGCCACCCGGCCCGCGTGGGCGATGGCCTTGGGTCTCCGGTCGTAGGGCTGGCATGTCGCATTGATGGTGAGCCCCACGCAGTGCGCGAACAGGGCCTGGCGGCTGTCGCTGTCGAGCCCGGATAGGACATCCCAGAGGCCGGCGGTGTCCTTCGGCAGCTGGGCCGACCAGGTGCCGTGCCGCGCGTCGATCGCGGTTGCATACGGCATGTCGGCGAGCCCCTCGATCTGCGCCCCGAACAGCACGCTCTTGGCCTCCACCTCCAGGCAGCTGTCGAGCCCGAAGCGGTAGAACAGCTTGAGGCACAGCGCATGCAGCATGGCGAGGAAGGCGGTGTCGGGATCGTTGGCGACGGCCTCTCGCAGTGCCAGTGTGCGGTGCGCGGTGAGCTCGGCCATCAGCCGATCCGAGAGCGGCCGGACGCCCTCGTCCTCCTCTTCGCTCTCTGCCGGGGAGTGGCCGGGAGGCGAGGACCCCCCATGGGAGATCGCCGATGCGCCGTTGGGTCTTGCCGCCGTGCCCGTCCTGTTCGCGCTCGCGTCCTCCTCTGCTTCCTCGCTGCCGCCTGCCGCCACCGGCTCCTCGTCCTCGGGCCGCACGTAGCCGCGCTCGACGTGCAACGCACCCGAGCTGTCGATGCTGACGAACACACCGGCGCGTGCAAGCTCGATCGGATCGTAGACGACGGGGCGCTGCTCGTATTCGCCGAGCGCCGTCTCGATCTCGCCCAGGCGCGCGTCGACCTCCTCCGGGACCTCCTCGGCGTCGGCGTACTCCTTCTCCAGCTTGTCCAGCTCCGCCTTGAGGGCATCGCGTGCCTTGGCCTCCTTCTTGGTCAGTGGCACCTCCTTGCCGCTGAGCCGGCGCAGCCCGTAGGCGTGGCCGTAGGGGAAGTCGGGCGCCACCTCGACCCACTTCCACCCTTCGCCGCGCACGGCCTCGGCCTCGCGTTCGAGCTTCTCGGCGACGAGCCGGTCGAGCAGGGCCGGGTCCTGCAGCCAGCCGCCGTCGTCGGCCTCGAACAGGTCGCGCAGGACGATGCCGCCGGCGGTCTCGTACTCGGCGATGCCGACAAACTGCGCCCGCTTGTCGGAGGCGCGAACGGCGTCCTCGGTCAGCAGCCGGCGAATCTGGTAGGGCTGCCGGATCGGCGAACGCTGGACGGCCTCCCAGACCTCCTGCTGCCGCGTATGGTCGGGGTTGACGGCGAAGGCCATCAGCTGATCCAGGGTCATGCCGTCCTCGGCATAGACCCCCAGCAGCTTCGGCGAAACGGACGCCAGACGCAGGCGCTGACGCACGACGGCGACCGAGACGAAGAAGGCGGCGGCGATCTCCTCCTCGGACTGGCCCTTCTCGCGCAATGCCAGGAAAGCGCGAAACTGGTCGAGGGGATGCAGCGGCGCCCGCTGCACGTTCTCGGCGAGACTGTCCTCCTCGGCGATGCCGCCGGTGCGGATGATGCAGGGGACAGGCGCGGTGCGGGCGAGGCGCTTCTGCTTCACCAGCAACTCCAGCGCCCGGTAGCGCCGGCCGCCGGCCGGCACCTCGTACATGCCGGTCTCGGCGCCCGACTCGTCGAGCACCGGCCGCACGGTCAGGCTCTGCAGCAGCGTCCGCCGGGCGATGTCCTCGGCCAGCTCCTCGATGGCGACGCCGGCCTTGACCCGGCGCACGTTGGCCTGGCTCAGCACGAGCCTGTTGAAGGGGATGTCACGCGACTCGCTCAAGGCGACCTTGGGTTGCGACTTGGCCATGGCAGGGTCTCCAGCTGGTTGTCCGCGACGGGCCGGCCGGGAGCCTCTCTCCCGGCATCCGCAATCCCGTCACGACCTCCTCCCCGCCCCTCTGCCTCTCGATCCCGGCGGGCCCGCAGGTGGCCCGATGGCTGACGATGCTCGTGCTGGTGCGCTTTGCTCGCGGCAGCATCCGGCAGGAACGAAAGCAGGTAGTCAGCGGCCTTCGATGCCGCGGATGCAGCGCGCACGATGGCGCGATCGTCCCCTTGCAAAATTTCGCACCAGCTGCCTATGTAATCGGTGTGTCGCACCGTCGGCACGATGCCGAGCGCGGCGCAAACGAAGGATGTACTCAGTTCACAGACTATTTCTTCGTAGGCGTACTTTTTGGAGCCGAACGCCCCCGACAGATCGCGACCCAGCCTTCGGCCGACAAGGTGGCCAACCTCGTGCAGGGCGGTTCGGTGCCAGTTTATGGGCTCGAAGAAGGCCTGCGGCGGGGGCACGCGGATGAGGTCGCCCGCCACATCGTAGTAGGCCTTGTCGCCGCCGATGCGGATGTCCGCGCCGATGGCGCGGATCAGCGCCTCGACCTGCGGCAGGATGAGACCGTTGTCGATCGGCGGGGGCGCGGAGACGACGCCGTCGGGCAGGCCTTCGCACTGCTCGACGTTGAACACGGTGAAGCGCTTGAGGAACGGGATGGAGCGGGGCGCCTCGCCCTCGTCATGCGCCCGCCGGCGCTCGTCGTCGGGGACGAAGCGGTCGGCATAGACGACGGTCGTGCCGCGCTCGCCCTTGCGCACGTTGCCGCCCAGCCCCACCGCCTGCCGGAACGTCAGCCAGCTCTGGACTGCGTAGCCGCGCTGGACCACGGCACCCCAGAGGATCAGCACGTTGATTCCTGAGTAGTTGCGCCCCGTCGCAGCATTGCTGGGGAGGCCGAGCGGTGCGCTGACCCCCGCCGAACCCCACGGCTGCACCCAGGGCAGGCGGCCGGCCTCCAGCTCGGCGATGATCCTGTCGGTGATGTCCTGGTAGAGGCTCGCGCGATCGGCGGGAGCGTGGGAGCGCACGGACGCGCGCCGGGCGGACCGGGTCATGGGGCTGCTCTCCATGACGGGCCGCCAGGAGACTCTCTCCCGGCCTCTCCAGGCCCGTCACGGCGACAGCCGCCGCACTCTCACTCGACAGGGCATTGGCCGGTGCTGTGGCCACCGCGGAACTTCGTCGATATGGACGGCATGACCGCATGATCGGGTGTCGATGCCATGCGTCGTGGTCCGCGCCAGCTGGGGTAATCCGATCCCAACCCCTCACTTCTACCGTCGAGCTGGGGTCGGACGCCCCAGTTAACGGAGGAAAGTGATATGGCGCTGTACGTCGGGTTGGATGTGTCGCTGAGGACGATCTCGGTCTGCATTGT
>DATBKR010000343.1:0-4127 GCA_036555805.1 Hyphomicrobiaceae bacterium
GGTCGCCGCCGGTCAAGCGGGAGGGCAGCCAATGAGCAAGCCGAGGAAGCAGCGCCCGCGGTCCGAGATGCTGAAGGGTGCACCGCCGGAAGCCGTGCGGCGGCCCGCGCGTAACGAGTACGGCGACGTCGTCAGCAACGAGCTTGTCGCGCCGAGGCCGGACCCGGCGTCGAACCCGACAATCCGGGAGGAGTGGGACGACATCGCCGTGGAGATCGCCGGCCTCGCGCCGCTGCTGCGCATGATCGAGCGCGAGATCGACAGCCTCAACTGCCACGTATGGCTGAACGACCTGCCGGCTGGCCAGGTGGGCTCGCTCGCGGGCCTCGCCCACCGCCGGCTTGCGGCCCTGGACGAGCGGATGGGGCTGCGCCGGCCGGTGAACCGCGCCGACTGGGATACCTAGCCCCGCGCCCTACCGCTCTGCGCTTTCCGGCACGGCCGGGCGGAACGCCACCGCCCGGCCGTTGCCGTTGGCCTCGGCCATCCGGCGCGCCGTCTCCTGCCTGATGGCGATGTCCATCTCCTCGTTCAGCGCCCGCTCGGCTGCGGCGATCATCATGTCCGCTACGCTGGCTGCGGCGCCGTGCACGGCGCGGTGGACGCGCTCGCGGACCTGGGCCGGGATGCGGACGCGGCGCTGCGGATGGGGCATGGGCGGGGCTCCTCGGCGAGAAGTTGGCCACAAAATTGGCCACGAACAGCACGACACAAGGCGCCGTCAGCTGGAACAGGGGCCGCTGGACGCTGAAACAAATGCCGGGGAAATCGAACTATCCTGCGGTGGGTGGACGGGCCGTCACGGTATCCATCAGCTTAGCAAACCGCCGCCTTCAGCCTCTCGGCCACGTCTCCCGCGCGGTCTTTTCAACGACTTGGGGCGGAAGCGCAAGTGGAACAAAGGCCGAAAGGCCACCGGAGGCGCCGGATTCACGTTCTGGCTGAGCCGCTACGCCTCACAGCCTGGGCTCATGCCCTCCGTGCAGGTCCTGCCGGTCCGCTCCACTGCGGAGCGATCAACTTCAGGTTGCATGATCTTAGACAGCCGCCGTGAGACATATGTCTGATAGCGGACATCCACAGCTGCCTGCAGCCTCCGAGGCAAGTTTGGCTTGCAGGCGAAAAGCGATTTGGTTCATACGGAATGCGCATATTCGAGCCTAGCTTGAATAAAGCGGCGCCCCGCCAAGCCGACGCATACCAACGGCAGCAGCGAGGCGCCTGACGACTGGCACCAAGGGTGGCTGATGGGCCTGGAGCTGCTCCTCCAGGGAATCCCCATCCTGCCCTTGGCGGCGTCGCTGGCACGATATCTGCTAGTCTTTCGCGGGCAAAGCTAGCCCCGTCGCTCGCGTTCCCACAGCTTTCAAGCACCGCCGCCGCGCAGGTATCACCTACGGTAAAGCTCGCCGCGGTCGCTGAAAACCATCCGTTCCGTCCGTCTTCGGCTCGACCCGCGCGCCTTCACCCATGCCCACAGGTGCCCCGCAACGCTGAGCCTGCCTGGCTCAACCGGCGTGCCGTCTCGGAACGTGGCGGCTGCGCCGCTCGCGAGGAACCCCCCTGTTGAGCAAGCGTTGATGCAGCAAACCACCCGTCAGGAGGTTCTATGGATCGCCCCCTTGTTGGGCGCTCGATCCTCGTCGTCGAGGACAACCCCGTCATCGCTATGGATGTCGAACAAGGCCTGGAGGCCGCGGGCGCATGCGTATCCAGAGCGAGAACGCTTTGCGATGCCCTGAGCAAAGTCGAGTGTCCGGATCTGTCCGCGGCGGTCCTGGACCACAATCTCAATGATGGCGATGCCTCGCAAATCTGCGGCAGGCTGGATCAGAGGAACGTCCCGTTCGTCATCTACAGCGGCTATGACTACATCGAGGGCCCGTGCAGCGAAGGCAGACACGTGCGCAAGCCTATCCGACCCCAGGCATTGGTGGCGGCGGTCGTAGATTTGCTCCGCGGCGAGAAAAGCAGTGGACGCGGGCGTTGGGGCCCCCCAGCGCACGGGCTGCGAGCCGGGAAGCCATAGAACGCAATTGCCGTTATGCGCACTTCGGGGGTCATGCCGTTCGACCATGTTCGAACAGCCCGTCTTCGCCTTCACCTAAGCGTCAGCCGAGTCGCAACGCAGGCGGGGGACCGCGAGCGCTGCCGCAAGCCGCTCATTCAGCGTTCAGAGTGGGCGGGCGCCGGAGCCGATGCTCCCCAAGCGCCCGTGCGCTTCGGTATTGCCCGGCACTCCCAGACGCGAGATGATGGTGCGCGATAGCCGATAGTGCACGGCCGATACTGCGTGGGCGAGCAGATTGCGTGAGATCAGACCATGTTGCCTTTCGATCGACCATCAATCACGGCACTTTATCTGCAGGTGCGGGACGCACTGGCGCAGCGCATCGCTGCCGGAGAGTGGAGACACGGAACTGCCATTCCGAGCGAAGGGGATTTGGCGCGCGAGATCGGCGTCAGCAGCGGCACGGTGCGCAAGGCCTTGAAGCTCCTGGAATCCCAAAGGCTGGTCACGCGACGCCAGGGGCACGGAACTTTCGTCAACGACCCGGCTTCGCACGAACTGGCGTGCCGCTTCATCAGGCTTCGCACCGCGGACGGAGAGACCTTCTCCGGGGAAGTCGCGTCGCAGACAATCGACGAAGGGGCAGCCAACGAGCTGGAACGCAGCCGGCTGCAGTTGCTTGACGGCGATGCCGTCTATCGGCTGCGACGGGTCAGGCACCACAAAGGTCGGAACTTCATGGTTGCGGACGTGACGCTGCCGGCAGCGTTATTTCCTCGCCTGGCCGAGAAACGTGACATCCCCAGCCGGGTCGGCGCCCTCGCCCCTTGGAACGGCATGCTCCTGGGAGGGGCGCAGGAGCGCGTCTCGACCTGTGAGCCGCCGGCCGATGTCAGGGACCTGCTTGGCGCCCCTTCGGGGACCCCGGTGATGCTCCTGGACTGTGTCCTGTTCCTGCTCGGAACGCGCCAGCCAGTAGCGTGGCGCGTCGGCTACGTGCATTACCCCGACGGCTATTACCTGGCCGATCTGAACTGAACCGCAGGCTCGGCACCTGAACGCCGGGCGGACCTTGCGTTGCATATCGCCCTGCCAGCCCAGCTCGAGTCGGAAGACTCGCGCGGATGGACCGCCGGACGCGTGCCTGGGGGAACTCGTCGCCGAGCCTCGACGTTGATGGTGCTAGGGCTCAGCGGGGACCAGCGGCGATGCCAGAGACTGACCTTCCGGCGCGGTGGCGGGCACTGGCCGCAGAGGCCCTCGATATCGCCCAGCAGCTGACCGACCCGGTCGCGAAACAGATCATGCTGGCGATCACCGAAAAGTACAGGGAGCTGGCCGAGCGGGCGGAAGGGCGCGGCGAGAAGGACAACTCCAACTGAGGTGAGCGGTGGCGGAGCACGGATCCGGGCCCGGGGATAGTGCATTCAGGTTCATGATGTATGCAGATTAAGATCGACGCGCAGCGCGCGGTGTGCTTTCATGCGCGCGCCTCGGAGATGGGATGGCGGTTCGCCTGCAGGGCCGCGTCTCAGCGCAGGAGCCGAGGGCTGCAGTCCGATGCCTCGTCCGGTCGGCGGACAGACCATCCGAGCGCCGGTTCTCGGGGTGCGGATGCAGCGAAGCCGGTCTCCGAGACCCCGCTCGATTGGTGGAAAGGCCAGCCAAGCGTCGGGCGGCCGCCGGAGACGGCCGGGCAGGGCGTTCTTCGCGCCCAGTACCGGTCATAGGTCACGGCCACCGGGCGCGAGCCCGGACGCCCTGCTCCTCCTCCCTTACCCTCGGGCGGATATGCCGCTGCGAGGCTCATCTGCGTTGGCTCCGGCGGGACGGAACGGCGAAGACCGTGCGGCCTGCGGATGTCGGGTACGGCCCTTCGGGCCCAGCCCGACCTACGGGCCTACGCGGCCGAGGTCTTGACCAGCCGGTCCAGCGTCGCGCGGGCGCGGCCGTCGTCGAGGGCGGCGGCGGCGAGCGGGACGCCCTCGGCGAGCGCGGCGGTGCGCCCAGCCACCAGCAGCGCGGCGGCGGCGTTCAGCATGACGGCGTCGCGGAAGGCCACGAGGCCGGGCGACGTCTCGCCGGCGAGCAGGGCGCGCATCTTGGCGGCGTTGTC
>DATBKR010000344.1:0-2191 GCA_036555805.1 Hyphomicrobiaceae bacterium
GAGCGCTCGCAGACGGGAACCTGCGCATCTCATGGGACCTCCACCAGTCAAGTTGGACCAGGCGCTGCTCGAACCAGCAGAAGCCGCCGTTCAGTTCGGTTGCCGGACATAGGGAATGAGGGGGGGTGTGTAAAGACCCCATTTCGAATGACGGCAAAAAATATCGGCTGTCACACCCGTCATCCCGGCCGAAGCGATGCGAGCCGAAGGCGAGCGGCGCATCGAGCCGGGACCTGAATGTTCGACTCGCTCGACGAGGTCGCGGATGGCCTCGCCTTCGGCTCGGCCTCCGGGATGACGGGTGGATCACACCACGTCGGCGGGGCGGGCTTCGTGCAAGAGGCCGTCCTCCAGGCGCAGCACGCGGTGCATGCCGCGGGCGAGGTCCATGTTGTGAGTGGCGATCAACGCCGCCACGCCGGTGTGCTCGATGAGGGAGATGAGCTCGCGGAAGACGAGCGCCGCAGTGCCGGGGTCGAGGTTGCCGGTGGGCTCGTCGGCGAGCACGATCTTGGGGGCGTTGGCGAGCGCGCGGGCTATTGCCGTGCGCTGCTGCTCGCCGCCCGAGAGCTGGGCGGGGCGGTGGTCGAGGCGCTCGCCGAGCCCCAGCATCTTGAGCAGCGCGATGGCGCGACCGGCCGCCGGCCCCCAGGGCAGGCCGCGGATCAGCTGCGGCAGGACCACGTTCTCCAGAGCCGAGAACTCCGGCAGCAGCTGGTGGAACTGGTAGACGAAGCCCATCTCCACGCGCCGCACGCGCGTGCGCTCGGCGTCGGTGAGGCGCGAGCAGTCGCGGCCGTTGACGTAGACCGTGCCGGCGTCGGCGGTCTCCAGCAGGCCGGCGATGTGCAAGAGCGTGGACTTGCCGGCGCCCGAGGGGCCCACCAGCGCCACCGCCTGGCCGGGGTAGAGGTCGGCATTGGCGCCCTTCAGCACGTGGATCTCGCGGTCGCCCTGGCGAAACACGCGGCGCACGTCGCGCAGCTGCAGCACGGGGCGGGCACGGCGGGCGGTGTCCTGCACGGGGCTACTCGTAGCGAAGCGCTTCGACCGGATCGAGCCGGGACGCGCGCCAGGAGGGATAGAGCGTCGCCAGCACCGACAGCACCAGCGCCATCGCCACGATGATCAGGGTGGTGTGCCAGTTGAGGTCCGCCGGCAGCTTCGTGAGGTAGTAGATGTTGGGGTCGAACAGGTTGGTGTCCGTCAGCCAGGCCACGAACTGGCGGATCTCGTCGATGCGCCAGCAGAATACCACGCCGAACGCGCAGCCGGCGAGCGTGCCGACCACGCCGATGCTGGCTCCGGTGATCAGGAATACGCGCATGATCGCCCCCTGCGTGGCACCCATGGTGCGCAGGATGCCGATCTCGCGGCCCTTGTCCTTCACCAGCATGATGAGGCCGGAGATGATGTTGAAGGCGGCCACCAGCACGATGATCGACAGGATGATGAACATCATGTTGCGCTCCACCTGGAGCACCGAGAAGAAGCCGGCGTTGCGCTCGCGCCAGTCGACGAAGCGCAACGCGGGAATGCCCAGCTCGCGCATGGCGGCCACCGACTTGTCGACCGTCTCCGGGTCGTCCACCACCACCTCCAGCACGTCCACCGCGTTGCCCTTGTCGAAGAAGCGCTGGGCCTCCGCGAGCGGCATGAAGATCATGCTGCGGTCGAACTCCGACATGCCCATCTCGAACATTGCCGCGATTCTGTAGGTCTTGATGCGCGGCACCTGGCCGAACGGCGTGCGGGCCCCGCGCGGGGAGATCAGCGTGACGGTGTCGCCGATACCGACGCCCAGCAGGCGCCTGAAGCCGGTACCGAGCGCGATGCCGTCCCGGCTGTCGAAGCCCTCGAGGGTGCCGTACTTCACATTGTTGGCGATCAGCGGCAGCGCCTTGAGGCCGTCCTCGCTGATCCCGCGCACCTTGGCGCCGACCGACTGGGCCGGCGTGGAGGCGATGGCCTGGCCCTCGATCAGCGGGACGGCCCGCCTGACCGTGGCGGCCGTCTCCAGCTTCTTGGCGTACGCCGCGTAGTCGGGGAAGTCGGCGGTATCGTCCCGGATGGCCACCACGTGCCCGTCGAGACCCAGGATCTTGGCAAACAGCTCCTTGCGGAAGCCGTTCATGACAGCCATGACGATGATCAGCGTGGCCACGCCCAGGAGGATGCCGAGGAACGAGAA
>DATBKR010000345.1:0-1961 GCA_036555805.1 Hyphomicrobiaceae bacterium
CGGCGGCGCTCGCCAAGGGCCGCACGCGCGGCGACGCGCCGGAGATCGACGGTGTTGTCCACGTGGCGAGCCGCCGGCCGCTGCGCCGTGGCGAGATCGCCACCGTCAGGATCGAGCGCACCGACGAATACGACCTCCACGGCACGGCGGTGGGGTATTAGCACTACTTTGGCAGATTTACTTACGCCGCCGTTCGTTGCAAATCCATTTTCGACAATGCGGGCATCGCCGCGGCGGTAGTCGAGCGAAGAGTGCGAGGATGGCGTGGCGTACGGCGGGCAAAGTGGGCTGAGGCGGCGGCCCGTTGATTCTTTTTTTCCCGTCTTGCTGTTGCGAGCCGGCGGTGCTGGAGGAAGGCGTAAGCGATCATCGTCATAAGCGCATGACGGTGAAGGCCTTGCCAGGATCGTCCCTCGAAGTGATCAAGACCGAGTTCTTCTTTCATCTGCTGGTGAGCCTGCTCGCAAATCCAACGCGCCTTGATGGTGGCTGCCAAGGTGCGAAGGTCGGTCTTCGCCGGCAGGTTGGCGAGATAGTATTTCTTCTCTCCCGACATCCTGTGTTCGCCGATCAGCCAAGCCTCTTCCCCGGGTAGGTGTTGCTGGCCTTTGTCCCTGATCCGCTGTGCTGGTCCGTCGGCGACCCGCACCCGGACAGCAGCGAAACGAGCCTTGAGCTTTCCTTTCGTGCCGGCGCGCCAACTGATGGTGCGCCATTTGGCGTTGGCCAGCATGTCTTCAGCCGGTATCGATAGAATGTCAGGAACGTGCCGCTGACGGGGACGACCCCGCTTGGCAACTGGCCAGATCATCCGCACATCGGCAGGGTACACCTTGAGGTGCCGCGGAACACCGACTGCCCAGGCAAGTTTGCGAGCTGTGAGCCCCTGACGGAACGGCGCGCTCAGCCCATAACCGGCATCCGCTAAGACGCAGCCAAAGCGCACTCCCGCCGCGATGGCACGATCAATCTCCACCAGAGCCAACTCCGGCTTCGTTCGTGCCGTTCGATATTCGGCCGGGACACCCGCTCGATCCAATCGGATCCGATTGCTCGTCCAACTCTCGGGAAGAAACAGCCGCAACGCCAGCACCACCGGTACTTCACCTCGAGCAAGTGTCAGCGACACCAGGGTCTGGCAGTTCGCGGTCTTGCCCAGCGCCGAAGCGTACTGCGCAGCGACACCTACCGAATACGTGCCTTTCTTGGGTATCGCGGTGTCGTCGATCACCAGCACGGCATCGCTCCCGCCGACGAGCTTATCCGCCTGAACCAGCAGTTCTGTCTCCACCGGCCCAGCATCCCAGACCCCGGCCGCGATAAAGTGGTGCAATTGATCGTAGTCACCACGTGCAACCCGCTCCGCCATCGGCTGAACGCTCTTGCGGTCGCCAGGACCGATCAGTCCCGACACGTAGAGCGGGCACATTTGTCGCCGTGCTTTGTGACCCAACCGAGCCAGAAACGGCTTGAGCCAGCGTCCAAGCTCACCTCTCCAATCCGATGTCCTGCCAACCATGGTCGGCCCCTCCAAAAGCCGACCACCCATGAGTCACAGAAACACTGATTTGGGAATCCCGCGTCCGCAAAAAATCTGCCAAAGTAGCGCTAGTCTGCCTCGTGCGCGGCTAGCGGCCAACCGCCGGCGCCGCTCCCATCATGCGGTCGGGCAGCCAGGTGGCGATCTCGGGAAAGATGCAGAGGATCACGATCGCCAGCATCATGCAGAGCACGTAGGGCAGCGTTCCCCACATCACCTTCACAATCGGCACGTCCGGCGCAATCGCGTTCACGATGTAGATGTTGAGACCGACCGGGGGATGGATCAGGCCGATCTCCATGTTGATGGTGATGATGACGCCGAACCAGACGGGGTCGAACCCCGCGGCGAGGATGATCGGCAGGAGGATCGGCGCGGTCATGAGGATGATCGCCGCCGGCGGGATGAAGAAGCCGCAGAC
>DATBKR010000346.1:0-16719 GCA_036555805.1 Hyphomicrobiaceae bacterium
CAACGTGCTGGCCATGTCTGGGCGTGCTGTGGAGGCGGCGGGCGACGTGGATACGTTGCTGCTCGATAAGACGGGCACCATCACGCTCGGCAACCGCCAGGCCACCGAGTTCAGGCCGTTGCGCAACGTGAGCGAGCAGGAACTTGCCGACGCCGCGCAGCTCGCGTCGCTGGCCGACGAGACGCCGGAAGGCCGCTCCATCGTCGTGCTCGCCAAGGAGAAATACGGTATCCGCGGCCGCGAGATCGCCGAACACAATGCGCGGTTCATCCCGTTCTCGGCGCAGACCCGCATGAGCGGCGTCGAGCTGGATGGCTCGTCCATCCGCAAGGGCGCTGTGGACGCCATCATTGCCTATCTCAACGGCGGCAAGCCTGCGGCAGCCGCACGATCGGCGAGCGTACAGGTGCTGGCCCCGTCGGTGAGCGCGGAGGATGCACGCGAGGTGCAGATGATCGCGGAGGACTTCGCGAAATCCGGCGGCACCCCGCTGGCCGTTGCCCGGGACGGCAAGCTCTTGGGCGTCATCCACCTCAAGGATATCATCAAGGGAGGCATCCGCGAGCGCTTCGCCGAGCTCAGGCGCATGGGCATCCGCACCGTCATGATCACCGGCGACAACCCGACCACGGCGGCGGCCATCGCGGCGGAGGCCGGCGTGGACGACTTCCTCGCCCAGGCCACGCCCGAGGACAAGCTCAAGCTGATCCGCGACGAGCAGGCCAAGGGCAAGCTGGTGGCCATGTGCGGCGACGGCACCAACGATGCGCCGGCGCTGGCCCAGGCCGATGTTGGCGTCGCCATGAACACCGGAACGCAGGCGGCGCGCGAGGCCGGCAACATGGTCGATCTCGACTCCAACCCGACCAAGCTGATCGAGGTGGTCGAGATCGGCAAGCAGCTGTTGATGACTCGCGGCGCGCTCACCACGTTCTCGATCGCCAACGACGTGGCGAAGTATTTCGCCATCATCCCGGCGATGTTCTTGGCCTTCTACCCGCAGCTCAATGCGCTCAACATCATGAACCTGAAGAGCGCGCAGAGCGCGATCCTGTCGGCCATCGTCTTCAACGCGCTCGTCATCATCGCGCTGATCCCACTGGCCCTGAAGGGCGTCGCCTTCCGCCCGATCGGAGCGGGCCCGCTCTTGCGCCGCAACCTGCTCGTCTACGGGCTCGGTGGCATCGTCATCCCGTTCATCGGCATCAAGGCCATCGACATGGCCGTCACAGCCCTGCACCTCGTCTGAGGAGAGAACCATGTTGCGAGAAATCCGCCCGGCGATCGTCCTGCTCGTCGCTCTCGCCTTGATCACCGGCTTGGCGTACCCGCTGGCCATGACGGGGCTTGCCCAAGCGCTGTTCCCTGACCAGGCCAACGGCAGCCTGATCGTGAAGGACGGCAAGGTGGTCGGCTCGACACTGATCGGCCAGCTGTTCACCGAGCACAAGTACTTCCACGGGCGGCCTTCGGCTACTGTCAAGCCTGACCCTAACGACTCCTCGAGGACGGTGCGGGAGCCGTACAACGCTGCCAACTCGGGTGGGTCGAACCTGGGCCCCACCAGCAAGGCCCTGGTTGACCGCGTCAAGGACGACGTGGAGAAGCTCAAGGCGGATAACCCGGACGCCCAGGTTCCGATCGATCTGGTTACCACCACAGCGAGCGGCCTAGATCCGCACATCTCGCCGGAAGCCGCGCTTTTCCAGGTGCCGCGGGTTGCAAAGGCGCGCAATATCCCGGAGGGCCGCTTGCGCCAACTGGTGGAGCAGCACGTCGAAGGCCGTCTGCTCGGACTCTTGGGCGAGCCGCGTGTCAATGTGCTCGCTCTCAATTTGGCCCTCGACCGCATGGCGGCGCAGTAGTTCAACACCGTGCAGGCGGCAGCTCCTGGCCGCCCGCACGAGGCCCGAGTGATCGATGGCAGATCAGCGGACTGACCTGGACCGGAGGCCCTCGCCGGAAGCGCTGCTCGCCGAGGCCAGGCGGGAGGAGAAAGGCCGTCTCGGCCGCCTCAAGATCTTCGTCGGCGCCGCGCCGGGCGTAGGCAAGACGTACGAGATGCTGGAAACGGCGCGCGCCAAGCTCAAGGAGGGCGTGGATGTGGCGGTCGGCGTGGTCGAGACACACGGCCGCGAGGAGACCCAGGCGCTGCTCGAAGGCTTCGAGATCCTGCCCCGCAAACCCACGGTTTACGTCAACCGCATCCTCGACGAGTTCGACATCGATGCCGCGCTCAGGCGGCGACCGGCCCTGATCCTTGTCGACGAGCTAGCGCACACCAATGTGCCGGGCAGCCGCCATCCCAAGCGCTACCAGGACGTTGAGGAGCTGCTGGACGCCGGCATCGACGTCTACACAACCGTCAACATCCAGCACATCGAAAGCCTCAACGATGTCGTGGCGCAGATCACACGCGTGCGCGTGCGCGAGGTCGTGCCGGACGAGATTCTCGATCGGGCCGAAGCCGTCAAGCTCGTCGACCTGACGCCAGAGGAGCTGATCCAGCGCCTCAAGGAGGGCAAGGTGTACGTCCCGGCCCAGGCCGAGCGCGCGCTCAAGCACTACTTCTCACCCGCCAACCTCACCGCGCTGCGCGAGCTGGCCCTGCGACGCACGGCGGAGCGCGTCGACGAGCAGCTCCTGGAACAGATGCAGGCGCGCGCCATTCCGGGACCCTGGGCGGCAGGCGAGCGCATTCTCGTGTGCGTCAGCGAGGATCCGCGCTCGGCGGGGCTGGTGCGCCACGCCAAGCGTCTGGCAGATCGCCTTCACGCGCCATGGACCGCGGTGTGCGTCGAGACCGCACGAAGCCTGCAGTTCGGCGAGGCGGAGCGCGATCGCATCGCCGGCGCGCTGCGCCTGGCCGAGCGCCTCGACGGCGAGGCCGTCACGATCCCGGCGAAGGCGCGGCGCATTGCTGACGATGTGATCGGCTTTGCGCAGAAGAACAACGTCACGCACATTATCGTCGGCAAGTCGACGCGCTCGCGCTGGTTCGAGATCGTGCACGGCTCTGTGGTGCACGATCTGGTGCGCCGAGCCGGCAACATCAGCATCCATGTGATCGCCGCCGAGGATCTGGCCGAGCAGAGCGCCGCAAGAGCCGTGGTCGCTGCGGATTCACGCCAGGCTTTCGACCCGCTGCCCTACATGGCCGCGCTGGCTGCGGTGGCCGGGGCGCTCGGCGTCAGTCTGCTCCTGCGGCCCCTGCTCGGCATCGAGAACGTCGATCTCATCTTCCTTACGGCAATCGTGGGAATCGCCGTCCGCTACGGGCTCTGGCCCTCGCTTGCCGCGAGCGTCGCGGCGTCGCTTTGCTACAATTTCTTCTTCATGTCACCGCTGTACACGTTCACCATAACGGACCCGGCCAACGTCGCGGCGTTTGTGCTGTTCGCGGTTCTCGGCGTCGTCGTTTCCCACCTGGCGGGGCGCGGCCGGACGCGGACGGTAACCGCCCTGCAACGGGTACGGTCGATCGAGTCGCTTTACGCCTTCAGCCGCAAGCTGGCCAGCGCCGGCACCCTCGACGACGTGCTGTGGGCCACGGCGCACCAGATCGCCGCAATGTTGAAGGTACGGGTCGTGCTTCTGCTGCCCGGCAACGGCTCCATTTCTGTAAAAGGAGGCTTCCCTCCCGAGGACAGACTGGACGAGGCGGACCTCGCGGCTGCCAAATGGGCGTGGGAGCAGAGCCGCCCTGCCGGGCGCGATTCCGACGCGCTGCCGGGCGCGAAATGGCTGTTCCTGCCGATGCGAACGGGGCGCGGCGCCGTCGGTATCGTCGGCATCTGCCGGGACGAGGCGGGGCCGCTGCTGCGGGCCGAGCAGCGGCGCCTGCTCGATGCGCTGGCCGACCAGGGCGCCCTGGCGATCGAGCGTGTGCACCTCGTGGAGGACATCGAGCGGGTGCGGCGTGAAGCCGAGGCGGACCGCCTGCGCTCTGCCCTGCTCACCTCGATCTCGCACGACCTCAGGACGCCGCTGGCGGCCGTTCTCGGCGCAGCGGGGGCGCTGCGCGACCTGGCCAAATCTCTCGACGATGGCGCGAAGGCGGACCTGCTGGCGACGGTCATCGACGAATCGGAGCGGCTGAACCGCTTCATTGCCAACCTGCTCGACATGACGAAGCTCGAGTCGGGCGCCATCGTGCCGAACGCGGCGCCGCACGATTTGGGCGAGATCGTCGGCAGCGCCCTGGATCGCGCCAGGAAGATCGTCGCGGAGCATCGTGTCGAGGTCACCATTCCCTCCGATCTGCCGATGGTCGCAGTCGATCCCGTGCTCTTCGAGCAGGTGCTGTTCAATCTCTTCGACAACGCCGCCAAGTACGCGCCGGCCGGCTCGACCATCCGAATCCAGGGCTGGGCCGAGGCAGAATCCGTCAGACTCCAGGTTCTGGACGAAGGCGACGGCATTCCGCCGGAGGACCTGGAGCGCATCTTCGACAAGTTCCACCGCGTGCAGAAGGGCGATCAGGTGCGGGCTGGGACCGGGCTTGGGTTGTCCATCTCGCGCGGGTTTGTGGAAGCCATGCACGGAACGATCACCGCCGCCAACCGCCGCGACGGTTCGGGCGCGATGTTCATCATCACGTTGCCGACCGGACGGTCGGCAGATTCGGCGCGAGCGGCCGCATGAGCTCAGGCGCACTGAAGATCCTGGTCGTCGACGACGAGCCACCCATCCGCAGGCTCCTGCGCATGGGGCTGACCTCGCAAGGATACGAGGTGCTCGATGCACCGAACGGCAAGGCCGCACTCGAGCTCCTCGCCAAGAAGCCGGACCTGGTGATCCTCGATCTCGGGCTCCCGGATGTCGACGGCTTGGAGCTGCTCCGAACCATGCGCCAGCGTCAGGAGGACCTGCCGATCGTGGTGTTGTCCAGTCGCGGCGACGAGGTGGGCAAGGTGGCCGCGCTCGATCTCGGTGCCGACGACTATGTGACCAAGCCGTTCGGCATGGACGAGCTGTTCGCCCGCATGCGGGCCGCGCTGCGCCACCAGCTGCAGGTGCACGGCGAGCGGCCCGTTTTTCAGGTCGGCAACCTGAGCGTCGATCTCGTGCGCCGGATCGTAAAGCTGGGCGACCAGGAGGTGAAGCTGTCCCCCAAGGAATACGAGCTCCTGCGCCTGCTCGTGCAGCACGCCGGCAAGGTGCTCACGCACAGGTTCCTGCTGCAGGAGCTCTGGGACGAGCCGACCGACACGCAGTACCTGCGGGTGTACGTGCGCCAGCTGCGACGCAAGATCGAGAAGGATCCCGAGCGCCCGCAGTACCTCCTGACCGAGACCGGCATCGGCTACCGCCTGCGAGCCCCCGACTGACCTTGAGGCCCACAGAGAGTTGCGGAGCAGCGTGGCGCGGCTTTGGCACCGCATCGGGAACGCAGAAATGAAGATCAGGGACTTCCTTTCGGCCGCCGACGTGGCCGTCGACGTGCGCGCCGCAGACAAGGCGAGCCTCCTGAAGGCGCTGGCCGGGCGCGCAGCCGCGGCTGTCAACTTGCCGGCGGAGACGGTGGCGGCCGAGATCGAGAAGCGCGACGACCTCGGCTCCACGGGAATTGGTCGCGGCGTCGCCATTCCTCACGCACGCCTGCGCGAGGTCAGGAAGCCGTTCGCCCTCCTTGCCCGCCTCAAGAACCCTATCGAGTTCGACGCCGTAGACGGCGAGCCCGTCGACTTGGTCTTCCTGCTGATCCTGCCGGCGGCATCCCAGCTCGACCAGCTCAACTGCCTGGCCGCCGCCGCGCGCACGCTGCGGGATGCGGAGGCGGTCCGCCGGATGCGCGACGCAACCAGCACCACGGAGCTCTATCGGGCCGTGACGGAGGATAAGGGCTGCCCCAGGTGAACCCGGAGCAGCGGCCCTCAGATGCCGAAGGGATGGCCGCGACCAGCGCTTGAGTGACATGACGGGTAGGGCAATTGCCGCCCTCGCGGGCTGGACAAACGCCGAAACGGCCCTCTGAGGCTGCGAACGGCCGTTCTCGTTCCTGTCATCCCTTCCGGTACTGCGGCGGCACCTGCGGATTGTTCGCGGGGTTTGTGTCGTGCTTCGAAAGCCGCGCGATCACCTTGCCGCCGACCAGGGGCTCGAGCTCCGCTTCGAGCGCATCCGCCAGCGGCCTGGCATAGACCGCCTGGCCGTCGACGTAGAGGGTGAAGGACTTGAGGTATTTCGCCTTCTTCTCGGGATTCTCGATCGTGGCCTTGGTCCACGCATAGAGCGGATAGCTTTCGGTGCCCTGGTTCTCCGCTTCGGTCACGTAGTCGGCGAAGGCATCGAACTGGCATTTCATCGTCGCGCGATGCTTCGCGAGAATGTCCGCCAGCGGCCGGATTGCCGGATTGCCGGGATCGCGCCGCGCCGTCTCCGCAAGCTCGTCGGCCAGGTCGATCCGTATTTGGTAGTCCCACTGCTCGCTCATGGCCGGTCTCCTCTACGGCAAGCTTGGTAGGCACGTACCGACATGCCGTGCCCTCGACATTTCTAAGTCTATCACAACGCCGGCAGAGGTATGTGAACCGCTCCTCTGCTTCGTGTAGCCGCCGGGCGGCGTATCGCGGGCCGGCGTGGCGCTCGGCTGCATGGTGGAGATCATATTCGAGCCTGAGGAGACAATGACGACCGGAGTGATTCTTGTTGTGCGGCGAAACGCGCGGCGGTGGCCTTCCGGCACGGATGACTGGGTTGCGCAGCCAAAGCGAACAATCCTTGAGTTCCGCGGATGGCCGCTGCATAAGAGCGATGCGTTGCGTTGGCGTGGTTGGGTTGTGCGTGCGTCGGTAGTCGGATCCCTGCACGGTGAAGCACGAATACGAAGGCGAGCTCGCGCGCGTCTTGGACGCTGAGCCCCCGCAGGCCTACGAACGAGGCGCAGACGGCAAGCGCGCATGGTGGCGGAGAGCGCTCGACCTCTTCGGCACATTCCGGCGCAAGCGCGGCGATGCCCTCACGCGGGAAGACGTCGCCGAATATCGCAACCGCAAGGCGCGAGAGGAGCTTCCCGTTACCGACCCGGAGCGGCACCTCGGGCTGCGCGTTTCGCGGTTGGAGGATCTCGCCAAAGGCCTGGTAGTCGACGGCGACGTCGAGCTCAACGATCTCGGCGACAACGTCGAGGTCAAGGACGACGAGTACAGTGCCGAGCCCAACACCGGCTACTCGATCCATAGTGTGAGCGACGCACGCGACCATGAGCGCCCCAACCACCTGCGGCTGTTCCAGGAGGGGTGGGAGCCGCGGCCCTTCCAGGACCGGGACGAGGACGACGAGCACATTGCGCGCGTCCGCGAGATGGAAAGGCGCAACAAGCAGGCAACGCAGGAGTTCCTCAGCCGCTGGAACGAGGCCGAGAAGGAGGCCCGCGCGGACCGCAGGAAGCGGAGTGAGACCAACTGAGACTTTTTTTTCGCTGAAAGTGGAGGAATCTGCTCCCCCAAACGCGATAGGGACTAGAGGGCACCGGCACAGACGCCGATTCGTCATTGCAGGCGCCAGGATTGCCACCGCTGCCGGTTTCGCGAATCGCTTCGCTGAATGGCTCGACCACCCTCGCCCTTGCTGTTGGGCATGTTGCTCGACAATCCGCCGAATCACGACTAGCGGCTTCCGGCGAGGGAGCCCTGCCTTGGAATCGAGCCTCTACCTTCCCGTGAAGCGCTTCCTCGAGAAGCTCGGCTTCGAGGTGAAGGGCGAGATCTGCGGGTGCGATCTGGTCGCTGTGCGCGACGGCGAGCCTCCGGCCATCGTCATCGGAGAGCTGAAGCTCACCTTCACGCTGGAGCTGATCCTGCAGGCCGTGGACCGTACGGCCGCCTGCGATGAGGTCTGGCTCGCCGTGCGTGCCTCCCGCCGGGGCCGGGGCCGCGAGCGCGACCCGCGCGTCCGGAAGCTCTGCCGCTTCCTCGGCTTTGGGCTTCTCTGCGTATCCGCCAGAGGCAGGGTGGACGTTCTGGTCGAACCCGTTCCCTGGCGCCCACGGCGCGACGGCAAGCGTCGTTCCCGCCTCGTCGAGGAGCACCGGCGGCGCCTTGGCGATCCGGTTGCGGGCGGCAGCACGCGCCAGCCCATCATGACTGCTTACCGGCAACAAGCACTCGCGTGCGCGGCTGCCCTGGCCCAAGGCGCCGCCCGGCCACGGGATTTGCAACCCGCCCTGCCCGACGCTCCCAAAATCCTGCTCAGAAACGTCTACGGCTGGTTTGTCAGGGTCGACCGCGGCATCTATACGCTTTCGGACTCGGGCAGGGCCGCCCTGGCGCGCTGGGGCGACCAGATGCCGTCGCCGGCCGTTCACCTCCCTGGCTCAGGCGCGGCGGTGCCTGAGCGCCCGTCGGCATAGGTCGATACCCCGCTTGCCGTGCGCGGCCTTGCACCCACCGTGCGGCACGTCGTGTTGGAAGAGCCCGCAATCCGCATGGTCTCGCGTTCCGATCCCCACCTCGTCAGGAAACTTCGCGCGTCGCCTTCATCGCGCGCGGGCGAGCGCGCTGCCCTTGTGGGCTGCGATGTGATCTGTCTTGTCGCTCTTGATTTCGTACTGGGGATCGTCTTCCGAGGCGCGATGCACGTGGCCCTTGTAGTCGAAGTCCGTGGTGTGAATGGCGACAATGGTTCCCGACACCCGGCCGGCCTCGGAATTCCAGCTTACATGATCGCCGACCTTGAATCTCCTAGCCATCTCGTGGACTCCTCTTTACTTCCAGAAGGACGGCTCTCAGTACGACCGCATCATTGTGCTCCTCGTCATGGGCACCGTAGACAAGGGTAGCCGTTTGCGTGCTGGCGAGAGCGCGGATGCGGTCCAGTTCTTGCGGGTGCTGCCGAAGCTCGGCCCTGTAGCGGCGCTGGAACTCCGCCCATCGCGCCGGATCGTGACCGAACCATTGCCGCAGCTCCGTGCTTGGGGCGATGTCCCTCATCCAATCATCGAGTGCCGCTTGCGCTTTGCTCACGCCGCGAGGCCAAAGCCGATCGACAAGGATCCGAAGGCCATCGTCGCGTCCAGGCGGCTCGTAGGCGCGTTTCAACCGCAGATGCGAGGCGGGAAATGGCGGGTGCGTCATGCGGGCGTCTCCTCCTCGAACGCGACCTCCGCGCGCAGGCTAGCGAGGTCACGGCCAACGGTCGCCACGGCGAGCCGCTTATCATATCGCCAGTAGGTGACCATGCAGTCGCGGTCGGCCTCTTATGATCCGGGACAGCATCGCCAGCGTCCCGATACGGCAGCAACCTTCGTGCCAACAAAGTGTTCCGTCCGGACCGGCTCACGTCGCTATTCGCCTCTGGCCTCGTGCACGAGCCCGGCCAGCTTCTCCAAGTCGGTGATTGTGAGCTTGCCGCCCTCGCGCCGGAGCAGGCCCATGGCGGTCAGCCGGCTGATCTCCCGCGAGACCGCCTCGCGGTGCGTGCTGATGCGGTCGGCGATCTCCGACAACGAGGGGGCTGGCGACAGAAGCACCGTGTCGCGTCCCTGCGCCGCTTCTCCAGCCAACCGCAGCAGCTCGGCGTGAATCCGGTTCTGGACCGCCAGCGTGCTGAACTCGAAGACCCGTTCGGACAGCCGCCGTACATCGGCGGTCACGTGGCGGAGCGCGGCGAGAGCCACGCTCGGCTCGCGCAGCAGCAGGTCTTCGAACCGGCTGGCGGACAGCGAAGCGATCGTGCACGGGTCGAGCGCCTCGATGCTGGCGGAGCGCGGCTTTCGGTCGATGGCGGCGATCTCGCCGAAAATCGTACCTGGCTGCAGGTCCACGAAGATCACGGCCTTGCCCTCGGCGGAATACATGATGGCACGCGCCTTGCCCGCTAGGAGAAAATAGACGTCGGTCGACGGCTCCTGATAGCCGACGATCTGCTCGCCGGCCCCGTGCCGGCGCCACAGGCAGCTCCGCGCCACGCGCTCCACCGCGGCATCGGACAGCCCCGCCAGGATGGGCAGGCGCTTGAGGCTGGCTATTTGCTCATGTTGGGACATGGCACGCGTTGCCGCTGCTGACAGTCGAGAATGAGCGGCATCCTACCACCGGAGAGCGGGCCGTTCGACCCGCCCTTAGAGGGCCGCGACGCCGTTCGCTGCTGCTACACGATACGATTGAGAAATGCCAACGACCCCCGCCTGTCGGGGCGGCCATGGTGCGTCCGTTCACATCGGGTGCCGGCCATTGCGCACCCACAACCTAGGGAGAAGGACCATGAAGCGCATCGTATCGAAGCCCGCCCGACTGGCAATCGCATCTATCGCGACGCTCGTCATGGCGAGCACGGCCCTAGCGCAGGAGGCGCCAACAGCCAATAAGGGCTTCCAGACTCTGAAGAGCGAGGTCATCGACCTCGGTCCAGAGATCGCCGGCATGGAAGGCCGTCAGTTGCGGCTGCGCCTGCTCCAGATCGAGCCAGGCGGTCATATCGGTATCCACAGCCACAAGGACCGCCCCGCCGTCGTCTACTTCCTCAAGGGTGCGTCCACTGTCCACTCGGGCGACGGCACCTCGAAAGTGTTCAAGGCGGGCGACACCGGATCCGCCAACCACGCCACCACGCATTGGCACGGCAACGATGGCAAGGAAGACGTACTGTTCATCGCCGTCGATATTCTGAACAAGAAGAAGTGACAGCTGCCGCTCCAGCTCATGCTGGAATCGCGATGGGGCGCACCATCGGTTCGCCTCATCCTCTACCCCCTCATTTGCGCGAAGCCTGCAAGGACGAAGACGGCGACCACGAAGCCGAAAGTCCCATCAATCATCCTGCAAGATTGACGCTGGTTGGAGCGTCCGGCAATGTGGACGTTTGTGGGGCGCCCCCTCGCACTCCCGCTGGAGCAACTCGCGTGGCGCGCGACATAGACCGATGGCTGGAGCAAAACGGTCTCGCAAAGTACGCGCAGCTTTTCGCACTACACCGCATCGATCTTGATGTCTTGCCCGACCTGACGGAGCAGGACTTCAAGGAGCTCGAAATCCCCCTCGGCGATCGCAAGAGGTTCATGCGAGCTATAGCCGCGCTCTCCGACGGCGGCACCGCAACACGCCGTCCCGCGGATACCGCCTCGACACCGCCGCCGCACGCGGAAGCCGAGCGCCGTCAGCTCACCGTGATGTTCTGCGACCTGGTCGATTGGACCGCACTGTCGACGAGGTTCGATCCGGAAGACCTTCGCGAGGTGATCCGTGCATACCAGGACGCCTGCGCAAGTGTGATTGCGCAGTACGACGGTTATGTTGCCAAATACCTGGGCGACGGCGTCTTGGTTTATTTTGGTTACCCGCAGGCGCACGAGAACGACGCCGAGCGCGCGGTGCGTACGGGCCTCGGGATCGTGGACGCGCTGCCGACTTTCAACGAAGGCAACCCATCACTGCGGGGCCTGCAGCTTGCCGCCCGCGTGGGCATCAACACCGGACCGGTTGTCGTCGGTGACGTCATTGGTGAGGGTGCAGCCCTGCAGGCGGGCGCGGTCGGCCAAACACCCAACGTCGCCGCCCGTCTGCAGGCTCTGGCGCAACCCAATGAGGTGGTGATCGGCCCGCTCACGCGCGAGCTCGTCGGCGAGGCATTTGCGTGCCAGGACCTTGGTGCCAATCGATTGAAGGGGATCGAGGCCCCAGTGCGCGCCTGGCGCGTGGTGCGCGCACGCGACATCGAGAGCCATCCCCACGCGCGGCGCAGGGGGCAGAGCCTGGCGCTTGTCGGCCGGCAGGAGGAGCTCGGCCTTCTGCTCCGCTCGTGGGAGTCGAGCAAGAAGAAGCAGGGACAGGTCGTCCTCATTCAAGGTGAGGCGGGGCTCGGCAAGTCGCGGCTCGTCGACGCCCTGCGCACGAAGCTCGCCGGCGATGACTACGTGTGGATTGCGACGCGCTGCTCGCCCTACCACGCCAACAGCACGCTTTACCCCGTCGTCCAGCACCTCAAGCGCGTGGCCCGCTGGACATCGGAGGACGGCACAGAGGCAAAGCTCGCGAAGCTCGAAGAGGCCCTCAAGGCGCAGAGCCTGCCCCTCGAACAGGCGGTCCGGCTCTATGCGAGCTTGATGTCGTTGCCCCTGTCGGATGGTCGCTATGCCCCTCTCAAGCTGAATGCCCAGGAGCAGCGGGAACAGACTCTGGACGCTCTCGCGGGATGGTTGCTGGAGGAGGCGGAACGCAAGCCCGTGCTGCACGTTTGGGAGGACCTGCATTGGGCCGATCCGACGACGCTGGAGCTACTGGGCCTCTACATCGAGCAGTCGCCGACCGTCTCGATCATGAACGTCCTGACCTATCGGCCCGAGTTCGTCCCAGGCTGGCCGATACGCTCGCACATGACCCCGATAACGCTGAGCCGGATGCAGCGCGCGGAGGTGGAGGCACTCATCGTGCAGCAGGCCGGCGGTAAGCCAATGCCGCCGGAGGTCGTCGAGTACATCGCGGGCAAGACCGATGGAGTGCCACTCTATGTCGAGGAGCTGAGCAAGGCCATCCTGGAAGCGGAATTCCTGCGGGAGCAGGACGGCGCCTATCACCTGACGAGGCCGCTCTCCGGAGTGAGGATCCCGGCCACGCTGCAAGACCTGCTCATGGCGAGGCTTGATCGGCTCCCAAGCCTCCGCGAGGTCGCCCAGCTCGGCTCGATCCTCGGGCGGGAATTCGCCTACGAGATGCTGCAGGCGATCGCGACGCTGGAAGAAACCGCGTTGCAGAACGGGCTGGATCGGCTGGTCGACGCCGAGCTTCTCTACCAGCGCGGGCGGCGGCCGCGCGCCAAGTACATCTTCAAACATGCCCTGGTTCAGGATGCCGCCTATCAGTCGCTGCTGAAGCGTACGCGTCAATACTACCACAGGCACGTGGCCGAGTTGCTGGAGCGTCGCTATCCTGAAATCGTGCAAACCCAGCCCGAGCTGCTGGCTCATCATTTCTCGAGGTCGGAGGAAGACGAGAAGGCCGTGGACTATCTGACACGCGCTGCCGACAAGGCGGCCGGCATGTATGCCCATGCGGAGGCCATCGCTGCCGTCGAGGATGCCCGCCGCCACGCCGAGCGGCTGCCGGCTGGAAAGCGAGACGCTGTCGCGGTGGCTCTCGCCGTCCGCCAGGCACACTCGCTGCATTTCCTGGGTCGCCGGCAGGAGATCGTGGACCTTCTGCTCGACCACCGCGGCCGGTTGGAGCGGCTTGAAGACCGCTCGCTGCTCGGCGAATACTATTTCTGGCTGGGTTTCGCCCATGCCTGGCTCGGGCACAGGTCGGACGCGACCCAATGCCTGAACCGCAGCCTGGAGGAAGCCAAGGGTGCCGGCAATGACGCGATCGCCGGCAGGGTCCATCGCGCGCTGGCGACCGAATGTGTCTATTCAGGCCGGCCGCTCGATGAAGCCATTGCTCACGGTCGTCGGGCGGCGATTCTGCTGGAACGCACCGATGATCGATTCTGGCTGAGCCAAGCGCTGTTCACGCTCAGCTATTGCTGCGTCTTTGCGGGCGAATTCGACGCGGCTCTCGATGCGGCGTCCCGGCTCGAGGCCTTCGGCGATGCCAGCGGCATTCGCCGCGCGCAAGCCAATGCCGCAATGCTGGCTGGCTGGAGTCGCGCCACCCGCGGAGAAGCCGAAGCCGGCATCGAGCTCTGCCAGCGCGCGCTCGACGTGTCGCCGGACGATTTTGAAACGGCATTTATTCTCGCCTGCCTGGGCAAGGCGTGCTGCGAAGCCGGCGATACCGCGCGTGCGGTCGGCGTCCTGGAGCAGGCTGTGGCCCTCGCCGACAAGGTGAGATCCTACCAGTTCCGCGCGTGGTTCAGAACCATGTTGGGCGAGGCCTATCTCCTGAACGGCGAGGGTGACAAGGCGGCTGACGTTGCTGCTACCGCTTTGACCATGAGCGCCTCCAGCCAGTTCCTGATCGGAGTGGGTCTCTCCAAGCAAGTGATGGGCCGCATCGCGGGCGCTCGAGGGGCTCGCGCCGAGGCTACCCACCATCTCGAGGAGGCAGTGGCACTTCTGAGCTCCGTTGGCTCGCGCTTCGAGCTCGCCCGCTCCCACCTGGAGCTCGCATCGCTCGGCGATCCAAAGGATGCGGTCAATCATATGAAGGAGGCACGTGCTCTGTTCGCCGCCTTGCACGTTGCGAAGCATATGTAAAGCCGCTGGCGGTTGCTTGCGAGCATGTCTTCCGGATGGCTGCAGAGGGTTCAGCGTAGGACCTCACTTTGTCGTCCTTGCAATCCAACTGAGTGCACGGCAGCCGGCGGCGACTTCAACTTACCAAGTCAATGACAACCTTGATGTTGAGCACGATCAAAATGGCAGCGATGACGCCGGCAAGAAGCGTCATCCAGCGAGGTGCAACCAGACTGGCCATCTTCCTCCGATCGGCAGTGAACATCACCAGCGGCACGATCGCAAAAGGAAGCTGAAGCCCAAGGACCACCTGACTGAAGATGATCAACTTGGTGATGCCTCCCTGGCCGTAACCTACGACCGCCGCAATGGCCGGCAGGATGGCGAATCCGCGGGTGGCAAGTCGTCGCGCCCAGGCCGGAAGGCGGACGTTTATGAATCCCTCCATCACCGCCTGGCCCGCGAGTGTAGCGGTGACGGTGGAGTTCATGCCGCAACACAACAGCGCGACAGCGAATAGGGTTGCCGCTGTCGCGGAGCCGAGCAGTGGAGCCAAAAGACGGTGCGCTTCGCTGAGCTCGGCCACCGATGTCTGGCCGACTTTGTTGAACGTTGCGGCGGCAAGGATCAGAATTGCGGCATTTACCGTCAAGGCGAGCATCAGCGCGATGGTGGAATCGATCGTGGCGTACTTGATTGCCTCACGCTTGGCAGGAACGGTATCGGCAATGATCCGCGTCTGCACGATCGAGGAGTGCAGATAGAGATTGTGCGGCATTACGGTCGCGCCGATGATACCGATCGCCAGGTAGAGCATCTCCGGGTTTTTGACGATCTCGACGGTCGGGGCAAAGCCGACGATGATTGCCCTCAAGTCCGGCTGCGCCATTGCGATCTGAATGGCGAAGCAGACGGCGATCACCCCGAGCATGCTGACGATGAACGCCTCGATCCAGCGAAAGCCGACGTTTTGCAGATAGAGGATCAGAAACACATCGAGCGCAGTGATGAACACACCGATTTCAAGTGGGATGCCGAATAGCAGATTGAGGCCGATGGCGGTGCCGATCACCTCGGCCAGATCGGTCGCGCAGATTGCGATTTCCGCCAGGACCCACAACAGCAAGCTGATCGGCTTCGGAAAGGCATCACGGCAGGCCTGGGCGAGGTCGCGCCCCGTGGCGAAGCCAAGGCGAGCGCAAAGTGCCTGCAACAGGATCGCCATGAGATTGGAGATCAGAGCAATCACCAGAAGCGTGTAGCCGAACTGAGCGCCCCCAGCCAGCGAGGTGGCCCAATTGCCTGGGTCCATATATCCGACGGACACCAAGTAGCCGGGGCCGAGAAAGGCAAGCAGCTTGCGCCATCCGGCACCCGTCACAGGGATCGAGCCCCAGACCTCGCGCAACGATGGCTCTCCGCGTGCCCGTCGCCAGCCATCGGTGACGCGTGAGGCGGTCGGTTCAGGCTTCACCTCTTGATCCAAGTGCCCGGCCCTTCATCTTGTTGTGCAACTAAGAACGAGTTGCATCTTAGTCAATTATTGCGGGCGCGCAACTGTCTGCACGGGCGTGGGTGACCTGCCCGCTGCTGCGGCCGTGCTCCGGGGCGCTTTGCTCCGGCCTCCTGCTGTGCGAAGCCGAGCGTTCTTCTCAATTTGAGAGCCCGTCCGGAAAAATGTTGAGTCCCATGAATCTGTTATGATTCTCTCGCACAACGAGGTGATTGAACCGAACCCGCTACCGCGGAGAATGCTCGCGGTGAGGGAGGTGTCCTGTCTGCGAAGGTGGTGGGTGCTGAGAGCCCGGCGAGGGCTTGAGCGACGAGATGCTGGAAGCGGCGTCTGCTGCCGGCAAGCTGCACCAGCAGGCGCTCGCCCCGCTGGTGACCGGGTCCCTCGATCCGGAGCACTTGGCTGCAGAAGACGACCCGGCGGGCGATCCCGCGTCTCTCTGTACGCAGCTCGCCGCCGCGCTGTCGCAGGTGGACGGCGCGAGCGCCATCACCTGCGCCTTGGAGACCATCGGCACACCGTCGAAGCCGAAGGTGGCCAGCGTCTTGCCCGCCGGCAGCCTGGCCTCGGCCATGTGCCGCTCGATGCGGCGGCGCGCGACGCACGATTACCTAAGATGCTCTGCCCGTACCAATCGGGGCACCTGCGAGACGAGGCGCACTCTGCTGATGAGCGAGGTCGAGGAACGCGTGCTGTAAAGACCAGGCGCGGCACGCTACAGTCTGTCCCCATCGGCCGGGCCTCCTTCATCAGCAGAAGTGAGCACAACTACTTTCGCTGATTCGGCCCGGCCGATGCCAAGCTCACGTGAGAAATGCGGGCTAGGACCGGAGACGGGCAGGATGGCGTGGCGGATCGGGGTCGACATCGGCGGCACATTCACGGACGTGGCGCTGATCGAGGAGGCGAGCGGCCGGATCGGCGTCGCCAAGGTGCCGACGACGCCGCGCAATCCAGCGCAGGGCGTGTTGGCGGCCCTGGAGGCGGCCATGCAGCGCCATGGGGTGGCAGCTGCCGAGGTGGGGCTGCTGTCGCATGCCACTACCGTGGTCACCAATGCCATCCTGGAGGAGAAGGGCGCGCGCGCCGCGCTCAT
>DATBKR010000347.1:0-10437 GCA_036555805.1 Hyphomicrobiaceae bacterium
GGGTCGTTCTCGCCCTCCGGGAAGGTGATGCCGAGGTCCACCATCAGCCACTGGCGGGCGTCGGCCGGCCCCAGGCCGTAGAGATAGCAGTTCATGCCGATCTCGCCGATGCCGCCCAGCGGCAGGAATACAAGCTCGTCCCGGTCTCCGCCGCCTGCCGCCCGATCCTCCGCCATCAGCTCGCTTCCCGGGGCGCCGCCGCAACCAGGGTCACGTCGCCGAACGTCACGGTGCGCCGCTGCCCGTGAGCGTCGCAGATCACCAACGCGCCCTCCGCGTCGAGATCGGCGAACGTGCCCTCGATCCTTTTCCGTCCCGTGTCGACCGAGATCCTTTCTCCCCCCGGGCCCGCGCGCTCGAGCCACGCGCGGCGCACCGCGAGGAAGCCGCGCCCGCCGTCCCAAGCGGCAAGCCAAGTCTGCATGGCTTCGTTTAAGCTGCCTAGCACCGCTTCGGGGAAGAGCCGGCAGCCGTGCGCGGCGAGGTCGGTTGCCGCGCGCCCGAGATCAGCGGGATGCCAGGCCAGGTCGATGCCGATGCCGATCGCGACAGTGGCGGCCTTCCGGCCGGCAACGCTCTCAATGAGGATGCCGGCGCACTTGGCCTGCCCGATGAGCACGTCGTTGGGCCACTTCAGCCGCAGCCCCGCGGGGCCGCCGCCGGTTGCGCGTCGGATGGCATCGACGGTCGCAACGCCCGCCACCAGCGACAGCTGGGGGAGCGCGCCCGGCGGATCGGGAAGCTGGGTCAGCAGGCTGGCATGCAGGTTGCCCGGCACCGAGACCCAGGGGCGGTCGGAACGGCCGCGCCCGGCCGTCTGGCGCCGCGCCATGATCCAGAGCGGGCCCGCCTCGCCGGCCTCGGCCAGGGCGAACGCCTCCCGGTTCGTCGAGCCAACCTGATCGACAACGAGGCTGCGAAACGACTGCACCACCGGGGCTGTTTCCTTGGACGGGGTCAGACCCCTCGCCGACACGGTTCGGGTTGAGTCTCAGCGCTGGAGGCGAGGGGTCTGACCCCGCCTTCAAAAGAGGCTCTTCACCGCCGCTTCCGCCGCATCCACCAGAGGCGCCGGCCACACCACGTAAAGCAGCACGTACAGGCCCGCCAGCGCCATCACCAGGCCCGTTTTCGGCTGGATCGCGGCGAAGCGCTCGCGCGGCCGGTCGAAGAACACGATCTTCACGATCCGCACGTAGTAGTAGGCGCTTACCACGCTGGCAAGCACGCCGATGATAGCGAGCGGCCAGAGCCCTTCCCTGACCGCCGCCAGGAAAACATAGAACTTGGCAAAGAATCCGGCGAGCGGCGGGACGCCGGCCAGCGAAAAGAGCAGAATCGCCAGCAGGGTGGCGAGGGCGAGGTTGTTCTGGGCGAGCCCGGACAGTTCCTCGATGTCCTCGATCATGGTCTGCCCGCGGCGCATGGCCAGTACGACGGCGAAGGCGCCGAGCGTCATGGCCACGTAGATGACGAGATAGATGACCACCCCGCGCGCGCCCTCGGGGGAGCCGGCCGCCAGCCCGATCAGGGCGTAGCCGATGTTGCCGATGGCCGAGTAGGCCAAGAGCCGCTTGAAGTTGCTCTGGCCGATCGCGGCGAAGGCGCCGAGCAGCATGGAGGCTATGGCGAGCGCGGTGATCACCTGCTGCCACTGCGGCTTGGTGCCGGCGAAGCCGGCCAGCGTGACGCGCATCAGCAGCGCCATGGCCGCCACCTTGGGGGCGGCCGAGAAAAAGGCGGTGACCGGCGTCGGCGCGCCTTCGTAGACGTCCGGTGTCCACATGTGGAACGGCACGGCCGAGATCTTGAAGGCGAGGCCGACGAGCAGGAACACCAGGCCGATGATGAGGCCCAGGTTCTGGCCAGCGCCGGCCTGCCCGGCCGCGGCGGCGATGGTCTGGAAGCTGGTGGAGCCGGTAAAGCCGTAGACCAGCGAGGCGCCGTAGAGCAGCATGCCCGAGGACAGCGCACCGAGGACGAAATACTTGAGGCCTGCCTCGCTGGAGCGCACGTCGTCGCGCCGGATCGCGGCCATCACGTAGAGGGCGAGGCTCTGCAGCTCGAGCCCCAGATAGAGCGCGATGAGATCGTTGGCCGAGATCATCATCAGCATGCCGGCCGTCGCCAGCAGCACCAGCACAGGGTACTCGAACTTGAGGGCGCGGGCCTGGCGCAGGTAGTCGAACGAGAGGATGAGCGCCGCGGCCGACGCGACCAGCGTCAGCACCTTCATGAAGCGGGCGAACCCGTCGACGACGAAGGCGCCGTCGAACAGGCGGTGCACGCCGGCGGGCTGCTGCAAGAGGAGCCATGCGGCCATCACCAGGACCAGGATGGCGAGCCAGCCGATCGCCTCTGCCGTGGTATCTCCCTCGGGACGAAACGCCCCGATCATGAGCAGCACCAGGGCCCCAAGCGCAAGCAGCAGCTCGGGAAACAGCGGCCAGTAGGCTTGCAGTTGGTCCATGTCGAATGCCGCCTAGCGCACGTTGAGGGCTTGAGCCGCCTGGATCGCCGCCTCGTAGCCCGAGACCAGCTTCTTGACCGAGACCGCCGTCACGTCGAGCAGCGGCGAGGGGTAGAAGCCGAACAGCACCACCAGCAGCACCAGCGGCGTGAACACCAGGACCTCGCGGTAGCCGAGGTCGGCGATGGTCCTCAGACTGGGCTTCTCCAGAGGTCCAAACATCATGCGCCGGTAGAGATAGAGGGCGTAGGCGGCGGACAGGATCACGCCGGAAGTGGCGAGGAACGCCACCCAGGTGGTGGCCTTGAACGCGCCCACCAGCGACAGGAACTCGCCAATGAAGCCCGAGGTGCCGGGCAGGCCGACGTTGGCGAGCGTGAACACCATGAACACCGCTGCGTAGAGCGGCATGCGGTTGACGAGCCCGCCGTAGGCGTCGATGCGGCGCGTGTGCATGCGGTCGTAGACCACGCCGACGCACAGGAACAGGGCGGCGGAGACGAGGCCGTGCGACAGCATCTGGAAGATGGCGCCGTCAACGCCCTGCACCGTGAAGCTGAAGATGCCCATGGTAACGAAGCCCATGTGCGCCACACTGGAGTAGGCAATGAGCTTCTTCAGGTCCTCCTGCGCCAGCGCCACCAGCGAGGTGTAGATGATGGCCACTATGGACAGCGCGAACACCAGCGGCGCGAACTCCTGGCTCGCCAGCGGGAACATGGGCAGAGAGAAACGCAGGAAGCCGTAGCCGCCCATCTTCAGGAGGATGGCGGCCAGGATGACCGAGCCTGCCGTGGGCGCCTCCACGTGCGCGTCGGGCAGCCAAGTGTGCACCGGCCACATGGGCAGCTTCACGGCGAACGAGGCGAAGAAGGCGAGCCACAGCCACCACTGCATGCCGCCGGGGAAGCGGTGGGCGAGCAGGGTAGGGATGTCGGTGGTGCCGGCGTGCCAGTACATGGCCATCAGGGCCAGCAGCATCAGGACGGACCCGAGCAGCGTGTAGAGGAAGAACTTGAAGCTCGCGTAGACACGGCGCTCGCCGCCCCACACCCCGATGATCAGGAACATCGGGATCAGGCCGCCCTCGAAGAACAGGTAGAACAGCACGAGGTCGAGTGCGCAGAAGACCCCCAGCATCAGGGTCTCCATCACGAGGAACGCGATCAGGTATTCCTTGACCCGGCTCTCGACCGATTGCCAGCTGGCGATGATGCAGAGCGGCATCAGGAATGCGGTCAGCACCACGAACAGCACCGAGATGCCGTCCACACCCATCTTGTAGTTGATGGAGCCGCCCAGCCACCCCGTCTCCTCGACGAACTGGAAGCCGGAGTTGGCCTTGTCGAAATGCGCCCAGATGTAGAGGGCGACGCCCAGGGTGAAGAGCGTGGTGTAGAGCGCGATCCAGCGCGCGTTGTTCTTGGCCTCGCGGTTCTGCGCCGCGATGAGCAGCGCGCCCAGGAGCGGGAAGAAGGTGACGAGGGAGAGGACGCCGAAACCGTTCATCGCCCAACCCCGCTGAAGAGCGCCCGGATGTCGTTGAACATGAAGGCGGTGACGATGATCGCCACCCCGATCAGCATGGCGAAGGCGTAGTGATAGACGTAGCCGGTCTGCAGCTTGACGACGCGGCCCGTGGTCCACAGTACTCGCGCCGCCACGTTGTCCGGGCCGAGCCCGTCGATGATGGTGCCGTCGCCGCGCTTCCACAGCAGCCGCGCGAGCCAGAACGTCGGCCGCACGAACAGCCAGTCGTAGAGCTCGTCGAAGTACCACTTGTTGAGCAGGAACAGGTAGATCGGCCTGAAGACGCGCGCCGTCGCGTCCGGCAGCCAGGGCGCCGCCATGTAGTAGAGGTAGGCTAGGGCGAAGCCGCCCACCATGGCGACGAACGGCGACAAGCTCACCCAGCCGGGAATCTCGTCCATGGCGTGGCGGATGTGGTTGTGCGGCCCCTCGGCCAGCGAAGCGCGCCAGAACTCGCCGTAGCCCTCGCCGATGAAGACGTACTTGAAGGCGAAGCCCGCGACGGCAGCGCCGGTGGCGAGCACCAGCAGCGGCAGCAGCATCACCCACGGGCTCTCGTGGGCGTGCTCGAACGTCTCGTGGTCGGCCCGCGTGGGCTGGTGGAAGGTCATGAACATCAACCGCCAGGAGTAGAAGGCCGTCATGAAGGCGCCGATCACCAGCAGCCAGAAGGCGTAGTTGGAGGGTGTGCGGGCTGCATAGGCCGCCTCGATGATGGCATCCTTGGAGACGAACCCGGCGAACCCGGTGAGATGCGGGATGCCCACGCCTGTGAGCGACAGCGTGCCGATCAGCATCACCGCCCAGGTGATGCGCAGCTTGGGCGCCAGCCCGCCCATCTTCCGCATGTCCTGCTCATGGTGCATGGCCTGGATGACGGATCCGGCGCCGAGGAACAGCAGCGCCTTGAAGAAGGCGTGCGTGAAGAGGTGGAAGATGCCGGCCGAGTAGGCGCCGACGCCGCAGGCTGCGAACATGTAGCCGAGCTGCGAGCAGGTCGAGTAGGCCACCACGCGCTTGATGTCGTTCTGCACGAGGCCAATGGTGGCCGCAAAGAACGCTGTAATCGCGCCGACCAGGGTCACGACCTGAAGGGCCAGCGGCGCCTGCTCGAACAGCGGCGACAGCCGCGCCACCATGAACACGCCGGCCGTCACCATGGTGGCGGCGTGGATCAGTGCCGAGACCGGGGTCGGGCCCTCCATGGCGTCGGGCAGCCAGGTGTGCAGCAGGAACTGGGCCGACTTGCCCATCGCGCCCATGAAGAGCAGGAGGCACAGCACGGTCATGGTGTCGAGCTGGTAGCCCAGGAACTCCATGGGCTTGCCGGCCATGCCGGGCGCCGCCCGGAACACCGCGTCGAAGCCGATGGTGCCGAAGACGGCGAACACGCCGAAGATCCCGAGCGCAAAGCCGAAGTCGCCGATGCGGTTGACGATGAACGCCTTGATGGCGGCTGCATTGGCCTCGGGCTTGAGATACCAGAAGCCGATCAGCAGGTAGGAGGCGAGGCCCACGCCCTCCCAGCCGAAGAACAGCTGCAGGAAGTTGTCGCTCGTCACCAGCGCCAGCATGGCGAAGGTGAACATGGAAAGGTAGGCGAAGAAGCGCGGCCGGCTGTCGTCCTCGTGCATGTAGCCGATGGAGTAGAGATGCACGAGAAACGACACGGTGTTGACCACCACCAGCATCACGACCGTGAGGGTGTCGATTCTGAGCGCCCAGGAGACATCGAGCTCGCCCGAGGCCACCCAGCGCAGCACGGGAATGCGCGGCACCGCCTCGCCGCCGAAGCCGACCTGCCAGAAGGCGATCCAGGAAAGCACCGCGCCGATGCCCACCAGCGTCGTGGTGATGACCTCGCTCGGCCGCGCGCCGATGAGCCGGCCGAACAAGCCCGCGATGAGGGCGCCCGCCAGCGGCAGGAACACGATGGCTTGGTAGATCATCGGGCCGGGTCCTGCGTCGCCCCGGGAGCAATGGGGGAGTGGGGAATGGGGAGTGGGGAGTGGGGAGTGGGAGGCAGCATCACCCTTCCGCCCTGTCTTGCAGCGCCCTGATCAGAGAGCGCAAGAGCTTTCCTACTCTCTCGCTCTTGGCCAGAATCTGTTCTGCATCCGCTTCGGCCATCAACTCGACCGCTTGCGCTAGCAAGACGTGGGTTTCCAGCTCCTTCAGCGAGCCCTGGGATATGCGAAGAGCCTGGATGTATGACCCCGTGCTCTCCCGCCCGTTGCCTTCCGCGATGTTGGCGGGAATCGACCCGCCTGCGCGTCGGATCTGCGCCGTCAGGCCGAAAGCCTCGGTGCGCGGGAAGGAGCGAGTCTTGAAGTAGCAAAGCTTTGCCAGCTCCATAGCCTGCTGCCAGACCACCAGATCGCGGTAGGAGTGCACAGGCGACATGCAAGTTCACCCCCCACTCCCCATTCCCCACTCCCCATTCCCTTTTCATCAGCCCTTCATCACACTCACGTCTTCGACGGCGATGGAGCCGCGGTTGCGGAAGAAGACGACCACGATGGCGAGGCCGATGGCCGCCTCGCCTGCGGCGACCGTGAGCACGAACAGCGCAAAGATCTGGCCCACCAGGTCTCCCATGTAGGCGGAGAACGCGACCAGGTTGATGTTCACGGCCAGCAGCATCAGCTCGATCGACATCAGGATGACGATCACGTTCTTCCGGTTGAGGAAGATGCCGAAGATGCCGAGCGTGAACAGGACGGCCGCGACGGTGAGGTAGTTTCCGAGCCCGATGGTCATGCGCCCCCGCTCCTCACAGTCCGAGCACGCGCACGGCGATGGCGATGGCGCCGACCACGGCAATCGTCACCCACACCCAGCGGCTGCCACTGAAGAACTGTACGATCAAGTCCATGAGTGCTGCCTCACCTCGACGCGCGCGCCGGCGGAACGGCGGCCGTCCCCGGCGCCACCTTGATGACCTTGACGGCCGCGCTCTTGCGGCGTGCCACCTGCGCGGCGATGGACTGGCGCTTCACGCCCTCCTTGTGGCGCAGCGTCAGCACGATGGCGCCGATCATGGCCACCAGCAGGATCAGGCCGGCGCCCTCGAAGTAATAGGCGTATTTGGTGTAGAGCACTCGGCCGATCGCCTCCGTGTTGGTAATGCCGGAGCCGACCGGAGGGATGGGCGCCGATGCCGTTGCCAGGCTCCCCGGCGCGATGACGGTCGTGAGTACCACCATCACCAGCTCCAGGCCCACGATGATCCCGATGAGGGCGCCGAGCGGCGCGTATCGGATGAAGCCGGCGCGGAGGGCGGCGAAGTCCACGTCGAGCATCATCACCACGAACAGGAACAGCACGGCGACGGCGCCGACGTAGACCACCACCAGGATCATGGCCAGGAACTCGGCGCCCAGCAGCACGAACAGCCCCGCCGCGTTGAAGAACGCGAGGATCAGGTACAGCACGGCGTGCACGGGGTTCTTGGCCCAGATTACCATGACGGCCGCGGCCACCATGATGACGGCGAACAGCCAGAAGAACGCGGCGGCGATGGTCATGGCACCTCCGCGCCAAAAGCGCTGCGCGGATTCCCTCGTCCCGCTTGCGCGGAGAGGGTCAGGGTGAGGGGCAGCCCGAGGCTCAGCGCTTGGAGTGCGAGGCTGCCCCTCACGCCAGCCCTCTCCCCGCGCAGTTGGAACGTGCTGGAAGGTCGGGGTAGCGCGGGGAGAGGGAGCCGCGTTTGCATCGTCGCCATCGTCTCACCTGTACGGCGCGTCGAGCGCGATGGCCTTGGCGATCTCGCGCTCCCAGCGGTCGCCGTTGGCCAGCAGGCGCTCCTTGTCGTAGTAGAGCTCCTCGCGCGTTTCGGTGGCGAACTCGAAGTTGGGGCCTTCGACGATGGCGTCCACCGGACACGCCTCCTGGCACAGGCCGCAGTAGATGCACTTCACCATGTCGATGTCGTAGCGCGTAGCGCGGCGGGTGCCGTCGTTGCGGCGCGGGCCGGCCTCGATGGTGATGGCCTGGGCCGGGCAGATCGCCTCGCACAGCTTGCACGCGATGCAGCGCTCCTCGCCGTTCGGATAGCGGCGCAGCACGTGCTCGCCGCGGAAGCGGGGCGACAGCGGCCCCTTCTCATAAGGGTAGTGGAGCGTCGCCTTGGGCTTGAAGAAGTAGCGCAGCGACAGGGCGAGCGCGGAGGCGAACTCCTTCAGGAACAGCGAGCTGACGACTTGCGATACGGCCATGGATCTCTTTGCCGATGTTCGGCCCTCAGGGCGCCAGCCCGAAGTACTGCAGGAAGCCGGCCACCGCCACCACCATGATCAGGGACAGCGGCAGGAACACCTTCCACCCCAGGCGCATGAGTTGGTCGTAGCGATAGCGCGGCACGAACGCCTTGACCATCGCGAACATGAAGAACACCAGCACCAGCTTGAGCGCGAACCAGACGATGCCCGGCACCCAGGTGAAGGGCTCCACCGCGACCGGTGGCAGCCAGCCGCCGAGGAACATGACGGTGGTGAGCGCACACATGGTCGTGATGGCCACGTATTCGCCCAGCATGAACAGGAGGTAAGGCGTGGACGAGTATTCCACCATGAACCCGGCCACCAGCTCCGACTCGGCTTCCGGCAGGTCGAACGGCGGCCGGTTGGTCTCGGCCAGGGCCGAGATGAAGAACACGAGGAACATCGGGAACAGCCCGAGCCAGTACCAGTCGAGCACCGAGCTGGGCAGGCCCCAGCGCGTGCCGAGACCGATCCGCTGGGCGTTGACGATCTCCGTCATGTTGAGCGAACCAGCGCACAGGAGCACCGTGATGATGACGAAGCCGATGGAGACCTCGTAGGAGACCATCTGCGCGGCCGAGCGCAGGCTGCCCAGGAACGCGTACTTCGAGTTGGAGGCCCAGCCGCCCATGATCACGCCGTAGACGCCCAGCGAGGAGATGGCGAACAGGTAGAGCACGCCGACATTGAGGTTGGAGATCACCCAGGTGCCCCAGCTGTCCTGGTTGACGGGGATGACGGCCCACGCGGCCAGCGCCAGAACGGACGCCACGATGGGGGCCAGCAGGAACACGCCCTTGTCGGCGCCGGCCGGGATCAGCGGCTCCTTTAGCACGAACTTGAGGAGGTCGGCGAACGACTGCAGGAGTCCGAACGGCCCCACCACGTTCGGCCCTCGGCGCAGCTGCACCGCCGCCCACACCTTGCGGTCGAACAGGATCAGGAACGCGACGCCGACCAGCAGGACGACCAGGAGCACGACGCTCCAGAAGGCCATCACCAGCACCGGCCACAGGTCGTCGATCAGCGGCCGGAGCGTGCTCTGCCAGATGTCCCAGACGCTATCCATGCGTGCCCGTCGTCCTCTGCGCGGCGGCGTGCTTCATGGCGCTCAGCTCGGCCATCACCGCGGACGCGCGCGCAATCGGGTTGGTGAGGTAATAGTCGGCCACGGCCGCGCCGAAGGGCTCCGTCCCGAGCGTGCCGCCGCGCGCGGCGAGGGCCTCCACACCCTTGATGTCCGTCGGCCCGATGGAATCGAGTCGCGCCAGTGCGGGCGCCACCTTGTACATGGCGGCGCGCAGTGCCGGGAGAGAGTCGTAGGGCAGGCGCTGGCCGACATGGGCGGAAAGGGCGCGAACTATGGCCCAGTCGTCCTTGGCGTCGCCGGGCGGGAAGGAGGCGCGCGCGGTCAGTTGCGCTCTGCCCTCGGTGTTGACGTAGGTGGCGCTCTTCTCCGTGTAAGCGGCTCCCGGCAGCACCACGTCGGCGCGCTCTGCCCCGGCGTCGCCGTGGCTGCCCTGATAGACGACGAACGCGCCGCCCAGCCGCCGCATATCGATCTCGTCGGCGCCCAGGAGGTAGGCAACGTCGAGCCCCACCAGGTCGAGGGCGCCGTTCTCGGGCACGAAGCCCAGATCGAGCCCGGCGACGCGCCCCGCGGCGCAATGGAGCACATTGAACGGGTTCCAGCCGGGCTCCCTGCCCCGGGCCGCGGCGAGCGCGATCTTGGCGGCTGCGGACAGCACGGCCGCGCCGTCGCTGCGGGCGGCCGCGGCCATGCCGACCACCACCCTGGGTCGCCTGGCGTCGCGCAGCACGCCCGCGAAGCTGTGCTTGCCGTCGAGGACCTGCGCCAGCGTCTGCGGGCCGCTGCCGATATACTCGTAAGGGTAGGTGAGGTCGGCCTGCCGGCCGATCAGGCCCACCGCCACGCTCGCCTGACGCCAGCGCTTGCGGATGCGCGCATTGACGAGTGCCGCCTCCAGGCGCGGGTTGGTACCGACCAGCAGGATGGCATCGGCCTGCTCGACCCCCTCGATGCCGGTATTGAAGAGGTAGCTCGCGCGGCCCAGATCGGGATCGAGTCTGGCGCCGTCCTGCCGGCAATCGATGTTCCTGCAGCCCAGGCGAGACAGCAGGTCCTTGAGCGCGAACATCTCCTCGGCGCCGGCC
>DATBKR010000348.1:0-16494 GCA_036555805.1 Hyphomicrobiaceae bacterium
ATACACGACCTCTCTGCCGGCGGCGCCGATCCGCATCCGGACGGCATCCAGATCGCCGTCGGTAGGAATCTCCTCATCGAAAACAATGCCATCGTCCTGAACGGCGACATGACCTCGGCAATCATCAGCCATCGAACGGACCTGAATGGTGTCATGATCAGGCACAACCTGCTCGGCGGCGGAGCGCATGCCCTCTACTGTCCGCGCGAGCGAAGCGGGGACGTGCATGTCATCGGCAAACGCTTCAGTACGCGCCACTACCCGAAGGCCGGCGCGTACGGCCCCTGGACCGACTGCGAGGAGGTGGCGGAACTGCGCGACAATGTGTGGGACAGCACGGGCATACCGCTGCCCGGCGAGCCGATCCAGCAACGCTGATTTTTCCGTCATCACCGTTAAGAGCACGTTGGAGGCAGAGCGAGCGACCGCGGCTCCCGCTGACGGCCCCTCTGCGGCGCCCGCGCCCCGTCACGCCGATTGCGCCCGGGCGGCGGCCGCCTGGACGCTCTCGGCGAACGCCTGGCTCAGTCGCCTGAGGTTTGCCGGCTCGAACAGGGTGAGATGCGAGGCGCCGACGGGAATTACCTCCAGCCGACCGCACAAAGCCCCCCAGCCGAAGTCCATGGCCGCGGGATTGAACTCATCGGTCCGGAACAGGTAGGTCGGCACGTCCAGCGGCCTCGGCGCCCACTCTTTCATGCCTTCCATTCTTGTCCGCACCAGCAGGTGCTTGGCAAACTCCGCTGTGAGCCGGCTGCTGGTGGCAAGACTGCCGAACTCGCGCAGCAGCGGCCGGGGGCAGCTGCGCAGCACGCGCGGGTAGATTGCCTGCCATAGCGCCTTGGAGACCGTCTCCCCGGGCCGGTCCCGCAACTCCTGCCATTTGCGAGTGATCCAGCGGTCGCGCGTTTCCGGACCCCGCACCTGCTCGTGCCGGCGGGTGTCGATCAGGCCGAGAAAATCGACCGGTCGTCCCAGCTGCCGCAGGCGATGCGCCGCGTCGTAGGCGACAAAGCCGCCGAACGAGTACCCGGCAAGGAAATAGCCGCCGCGGGGGGGTTCTGCGATCAGCTGGGCGAGCACGGCCTCGGCGATCCCTTCGAAGCCTGCGCCCTTGTCGATCATGGGCCGCCACGAGGGGTACTCGATCACGCAGAAGCGCACCTGCCCATCGAGCGAGGCGCGGAAGCGCACGTATGCGGGATCATCGCCCTCCGCCGACGGCATGAAGAATACCAGCGGCTGCTCGTTCGGCGGGCGTTCCGGAGAGGTCTTGCCGTGCATGCTCGTGCGCCCATGGAATTGGCTGTATCAACTGATTCTGTTTGCGTCATCCCTCAACCTTCCGGTCGATGCATGACGCTCGGGCAATCGACATTGGGGCTGGAACGGGGGGATCGCCTACATCCTTTGTGCATGTTGCAGGGATTCTCGGGGCATGCAAGCGGTAGAAACGGGGCCATCGAATCGAGGCCATGTTGCTGCTGAATGACTGCCGCTGCAGCTGTACCCCGGCCGTCGTGCACCTTCCACACCCCACCCCAATTCGGCGCCGGCCCACCTTGCAGAAACGAATTACTTACTGTCGACGATCATTGTGGAGTAGAAGTCGCGACGGTGCTTGATGGCTTTGCTTCGATCTGGGGGAAGGTTTGAAATGACGCTTGACGTTGTCAAAGTGGCCATTGTCGGTGCGGGACCCTACGGCCTATCGCTGGCGACGCACCTCAGGGACGCCGGCGTGGGTTTCCGCATTTTTGGCAAGCCGATGCAGACGTGGCGCGAGATGCCGCGCGGCATGTTCCTGAAGTCGTTCTGTTTTGCAACCAACGTCTATACCCCCGACGGGCGCGACGGTTTCGTCAGCTACTCTGAGGAGCGCGGCCTGGAGTCGTTCGAGCCCTGCTCTATCGCCGATTTCGCCCGCTACGGCGTATGGGTGCAGCAGCGGCGCATCCCCGAGCTGGAGGAGACCAACGTCGCCAACATCTCGCGCAAGGGCTCGATATTCGAGTTGACGCTCGCCGACGGCAAGGTGTGCCGGGCGGAGTGGGCGGTGGTCGCCGCCGGCGTCGTGCATTTCGCCTCCATGCCCAGGGAACTCCGCGGTCTGCCGCGGGACCTGGCGAGCCATACGTCGCAGCACTCCGAATACGATTCGTTCGCCGGCAAGACCGTGTGCATCGTCGGCGGCGGTCAGTCGGCATTCGAGGCCGCCCGTCTCCTCAGCGAAGCCGGAGCGCGGCCTCAGTTGCTGGTGCGGGCGCCGGAGGTGAGCTTCTCCAGCAAGATGCCTCCCTCTCGCAGCCTGTGGGAGCGCGTGCGCAGGCCGCAGAGCGTCCTCGGGCCGGGCCTCAAGAACTGGGTGCTGGAGAAGTTCCCGCTCTTCATGCACTACGTCCCGGACCGCTGGCGCGTGCCGTTCGTGAAGGGCCACCTGGGCCCGCAGGGGGCATGGTGGCTGCGCCGGCAGATCGAAGGCAAGGTCTCCATCTCAACCGGCTGCAGCATCGTGCGGGCAGCGCCCGCGGAGGGCCGGCTGGCGATGCGCGTGTGCAGCGAGGGCGGCGCCGAGCGCGAGATCGTGTGCGACCACGCCATTGCCGCCACCGGCTACGTGGTCGATATCGATAGACTCGAGTTCATTGACGCCGACCTGCGCCGGAGCCTCCGCCGCATCGAGCACGGGCCCGCCCTCAACGCCCGCTTCCAGTCGTCGGTCCCCGGGCTCTATTTCGTCGGCCTGGCGTCGAGCCTCAGCTTCGGCCCGTTGTTCCGCTTCGTGGCCGGTGCCGCGCCCACGTCCAGGATTCTCACGCGCGAGTTCACAAAGCGCAAGGCTTCGCAGAGCGAGCAGGCCAGCCAAGGTCATGCGGTGACAGTGCCCGCGCGCGGTTAGCGCAAGATCGGCGCAGAAGGGGGAGCGGGACGCCGCCGACCGAGATGGAAGGGCAATCGAAAGCCTGGCGGCAGCCCAGCGTCCTGCTCGTCTCGACGGTACCGTGGATGTTCCCGGCGCGGCTGGCAAGCGCGCTCTCCAGGCTCGATTTTCACGTCGAGACGGTCTGCCAGTGGGGCCATCCGCTCCGCTCGCTGCACAAGCCCGTGAGGGTGCACAGGCTCGGATGGCTGGCGGAAGCCGCCTCCATCAAGACAGCGCTCAGACGCGCCAGACCGGACCTGGTCGTTCCGTGCGACGACCCGGCGGTGCGGGCCTTGCACGAGGTTCACCGGCAGTGCAGCGACCTGCGGGGCGTGATCGAGCGGTCCCTCGGCGATCCCGCCGGCTTCGCCACGACGGAACAGCGCACCGCCCTTGTCGATCTCGCCCGCGCGATGGGGCTGCTCGTACCGCAGTCGCACCCGGTCGCCGGCCGCGCAGCCCTGTCGCAGGTGGCGGCGCGCATCGGCTATCCCGTCGTCCTCAAGCGCGACATGACCTGGGGCGGCCTCGGCACGCAGATCGTCGATAGCGAAGGCGAGCTGCGCAAGGCCTGGTCCGGGGCCAAGGGCTACGCGGCGGTGCTGCGGGCCGGGCGGGCGGTGGTGCGCGACCGGCGGCCGCGCACCATCATCGACTGGCTTGTCGAAACCCCCGCCTTGGAGGCGCAAGAGTTCGTGCCGGGCACGCCCGCCAACCGGGCCGTCCTGTGCCGGGCCGGCAGGGTGCTCGCGGGCCTCAGCGTGGAGGCAGTGCACACCGCCTATGCCGGCGGTCCGGCTTCGGTAATCCGCGTTATCGAGCACAACGAAATGGCCGACACCGTCGAGGCGCTTGTCGGCCGGCTCGGGCTTTCGGGTCTGTGCGGCTTCGACTTCCAGCTCTCGCCGTCCGGCCGGGCGTACCTGTTGGAGCTCAATCCGCGCGCCACGCCGGTCTGCCACCTGGCCGTGGCCGACGGGACGCATTTGCCGGCGGCGCTCTACCGCGACCTGACGGGAGGAGACCCGTTCAATATCCCACAACCGATATCGAACAGCCTGATCGCGCTGTTCCCCGCCAGGCGCCGCAGCGATGGCACCTGCGCCGTGCCCGTCGAGGCCTACTACGACCTGCCGCTGGACGAGCCGGCCCTGCTGGCCCTGGCTGGCCGTTCCCCTGGCCGCGCGCCGAGCTGACCGCCGGCGCCCGCCGTGAACCGCGTCTGGAGAGCCAGGAACGCCTACAGCTGGCCCAGGGCGCGCCGGTAGGCCTCGAGCAGCTTGGGGGCCTCGTAGGGCCAAGCGAACCTCTTCTCCACGCGGGCCCGGCCGGTGGCGCCCATGCGCGCCCGCGCCGCCTCGTCCTCCAGCAGGGTGAGGAGCTTCCCGGCAAAGTCGACGGGGTCGTTGGGTCGCGCATAGAGCGAGGCTTCGCCGGCGCTGAAGCGGCCCTCGGTCACGTCGAACTGTACGATCGGCTTGCCGAGCGCCATGTACTCCAGGACCTTGTTCATGGTGGACTTGTCGTTCATGGCGTTCACCCGGTCGGGGTTGACGCAGACGTCCGCCGTGGACAGCACCTCGAAAAGGGTCTCATCTGGGACGCGGCCGGTGAACGTCACGCAGTCGCCGAGACCCAGGCCCTCGGCCTGTGTCTTCAGCTCTTCCAGGCTCGGACCGCCGCCGACCAGGCAGAACTGCACGTCCTGACGGCCCAGCTTGTGCACCGCGTGTGCCGCCGCCTCCAGCAGGAGGTCGATTCCCTCCTGCTGCCCCATCACGCCCACGTAGCCGGCGAGGTACCGGCGTCCGCGCCGCCACGACGGGTTGGGCTCCCGCGCCTTGACGCGGGCGAGGTCGGGCCCGCTGCGCACCACGAACACATCGTCTGGGAGCCGTCCGCCGCGCGTCATGGCGATGGCGCGATAGCTGTCGTTGGTGGAGATCACCACGCGCGCCGTCTTGAAGGTCAGCCACTCCGCGAGCTTCAGCAGGCGCCAGAAGAAACCCCGCCGGCCGAACTTGCTCTCGTAGAGCTCGGGGCTGATGTCGTGGTGGTCGAAGATGTAGCGCTTGCCGAGCAGCCTGAACGGCAGCGCCACCAGGAAGATCAGATCGGGCGGGTTGCAGCCGTGGATCACGTCGAAGCCGTGCCTGAAGTAGACGCGCAGCGCCAGCCGCACCTCATGAAAGAGCGCGGCCGAATACTCCAGCAGGAACCCGAGCGCGCCCTTGGCCTCCATGGGCAGGGGATGGCGGTAGATGTGGATGCCCTCCAGCTGCTCGTAGCGGACCGTGTACCCCTTGGCCGTGGGACAGATGACCGAGACCAGCGCGCCGGCATCGCGCAGCGTGCGCGCCTCCTGCCATACGCGCCGGTCGAAGGGCACGGGCAGGTTCTCGACGATCATGAGCACCTTGCGCCCGGCGAGCACGCCCGGCGCCGTCGGGTTTGCGTCCACTTGGCCGATGCCGCCCCTCGTTGCGCTCATGTCCCGCCCCCGCACGCCGTGACCGCGCCTGCGCCGCCTACCGCGCCCCCCACAGGGGATCGGTGCTCACGATCCTTGCAGCCTTCAGCGCCAGTTGCCCGGAGCGGCCGTTGGTGTCGACCACCAGGTCGAAGGCGCGACCCTCCGCCTCCTCGCGTGACAGAAGGAGCCCGCCGATGTTGGGCAGCTGCGAGTAGGTGTAGCCGAGGTTCTGTCCCATCAGCAGCTCGGGCCGCACCGCGGGGTCGTAGACCGACAGCGCGTAGCCGGCCTGCAGCAGCCTGCGGGCCAGGTCGATCTGGGGGCTCTCGCGCAGATCGTCGGAATCCGGCTTGAACGCCAGACCGACCATCAGGACCGTGCTTCCCGTGGCCAGCCCCTCGACGCAGTGTTCGTAGAGGAAGCGCTTGTGCGCGTCGTTGGAGCGCAGCAGAGCCTCGATCACGTGACTGTTGGCGCCGACATCCTCCGACATGTGATGCAGGGCGCGCACATCCTTGGGCAGGCACGAGCCGCCGAAGGCGCCGCCCGGCCGCAGATAGCGCGGCGAGATATTGAGCTTGCGGTCGGCGACGAAGATCTCGTGCACCTTGCGGCTGTCGATGTCCATGCTCAGGCAGATGCGGCCGATCTCGTTGGCGAACGCGACCTTCAGGGCGTGGAACGAGTTGTCGACGAACTTGGTGAGTTCCGCCTCCCGGAAGCCGGTCACGAACGTGGGGGCGGCGATGTCCTTGTACAGCTCCTGCATGCGTCGGCTCGGCTGCCCGTCGGCGGTGCCGATAACGATCTTGGGCGGGTCGAAGTAGTCGCTGATCCCTTCCGATTCGCGCAAGAACTCGGGATTGTAAACGAACTCGACCAGCTCGCTGGTGGCCGGGCCGAGCACGCTCCGGAAAATGGGCCGGATCAGCCCGTCGATGGACCCCGGCCGCATGGTGCTGCGGTAGACCACCGTGAGCCGGTCCTGGCGGTCGGCGAGCGCCACGGCATGGGCGATCTGGCGCGACACTTCCGCGACAAAGGCCATGTTGTGGGACCCATCGGGCGTGCTGGGCGTGCCGACGCAGACCAGCGCCACATCGGCGTTAGTGGCGGCCGGTTGCGCGCCCGCGGCAACGGAGAAGGTGCCGTCCTCGATCCCCTTCGCCAGCAGTGTATCGACCCCCGGCTCGTGGATCGGGGAGCGCCCTTCGGCCAGGATCCTGCGCTTCTCGTCGTTGACCTCGACGCCGACGACCGAATGTCCTTGCTTGACGAGGCATGCCGCAACGGTAATCCCGACATAGCCCATGCCAAAAATCGCAACCTTCAATTGATCCTCCTGCGGCCGGCGCTCGCGCCCCTGGGCGACCACGCCGCGAAATCACGTATCTCTCTCGCCTGTCGCCAGCTATGCACGCTGAAAGCGCCGCAGGTGACGCCGTGGGCACCCAATATGGTATATCAAGCTTCCTTTAATTGCTTCCATAGGCGTGAAATGAAAACTTCGGAACCAATGGTGCGATTGTCACATCCAGCAATCGTGATTCTGGCAGCAGTGCAAGCCGCGCGCCACCAGCAGGGTGTCTGCCCGCCCTGCAACCTCCTGGCAACGGATGTATGGGATGAGTTACGTGCGCCGGCAATCACTCAGATCGCCCCGCCCTGCGCAACGTATCGCAGGCGTCGTCCAGAATTCAAGCGAAGCCCGGCAGCAACATGCTCCGGCTCCGCGCGATCGCAGGAGCGAGCCGTCGGCACCGCGCGTCCTGGCAAGCCACTGGCACCGCAGCCTTGTGCGAGCGATGCAGACGCCACTCACGTGCGCTTGTGCCGCAGCGGCTTTGGCCGGTCTCACCACCGGTGAGGACTTGCGAGATCGAGCAGCGGACTAAGCTTCAAGATCGCCATTCCAGGGAGTTGTTTCTTGAGCATACGTGTCATCAGGCCGCAAGAGCTTTCGCAGACGGAGATCGCTGCGTGGCGGCGCGTGCAAGACGGCGACCCGCATTTGGGAAGCCCGTTTTTTTCCCCCGAGTTCACCCAAGCCGTAGGGTCGGCGCGCGGTGACGCATTCGTGGGCGTCATTGAGAGCGGCGGGAACGTTGTGGGCCTCTTTCCATTCCAACGGCACGGGCGCGTTGGACAGCCCATCGGCGCGGCAATCTGCGACTATCAAGGCTTGATCGCCGAGGGCACGGGGATCGTCACGGCGGGCGAGCTTCTTGCGGGTTGCAGGCTCGATGCCCTCGACTTCAATCACGTTCCCGCAGTGCAGACGATATTCCAAGAGCACAGCATTCTCACCAGCCGTTCTCCGTACATCGATCTTGAAGCGGGCTATCCTGCATTTGTTGCCCGACGCAAGCAGCAGGGAGTGCAGGAGATCGGCAGTACGCTCCGCAAATTGCGGAAATTGGAGCGCGAGGTGGGCCCTGTGCGTTTCGTCGCGGACGACGCGGAGGAGAAGGCCTGGCAGAAGCTGATTGCCTGGAAAAACGCCCAGTACCGCCGCAGTAACCTGGTCGAGGCGCTCGATAGAGATTGGGTTTCAGTCACGCTGTCGAGGATCCGCGAGGAGAAAGGAGAGCCGTTTTCGGGCCTGCTGTCGAGTCTCTATGCCGGCGACAACCTCCTCGCGGTCCATTTCGGCATGCGGTCGAGAGGCATTTGGCACTACTGGTTTCCAACGTACGATGTGGCGTTCAACCGCTACTCCCCGGGGCTCATTCTGCTCCTCAAGATGGCCGAATATGGAGCCGCCAACGGAATAAGGATCATCGATCTCGGGCGAGGCCAGACGCGCTACAAGACCGCTTTTGCGGATGGGGAGGTGCAGCTGTGCGAGGGATCGCTGCAGCGCGCGGCATCTCTCGCCGGAGCATTGCGCCTTGGGCAGAGGGCGGTGGAACGCGCGTGGGGCGCCCTGCCGGTCGGCGCAGCCAGAGACTGGCCGCGTCGCTTGTTCAATCGTCTGATCTGGCGCCCGTGACGATATCGCGGCGTGCGCACGCCGCGCCAGCGCCCGCCCGCCGCCCGCGTCGCCCAGGCCAGAACCCGCACGTCTTCAGTCCTTGGCCTTTGCCGCCTGCGCCCCGGCCGGCCGGTTCCAGACCACGCCCCGGCTCGAGAACGGCACGGTCAACATGCGCCACGCGCGGTAGCTGCGCACGGCGACCAGTGCGGCGACGGCCTTGAGCCTGGCAGACCAACCCTGCAGCCTGTCGCTGACGACCACCTTGCCCGCATCGACCAATGGCGATGCCAGCACCAGGCAAACGCGACCCAGCCAGCGCAGCTGCCAACCCGGCCGCGTCCGTGCGCCGTTCAGCTCGTGCTGCACGTGCCGGTCCCACTTGATGAGCAGCTCGCGCAGGCTGCTGCGCGCCGGGTGGTACACGATCATGCCGGGCTCGTAGCGGATGGTCAGGCCCGCCGCCCGCCCGCGGCGGCCCCAGTCCATGTCCTCGGCCACCTCCAGTCCGCGGAACGGGCCCACCTTCTCGAAGTCGGCGCGGCGCACGACCAGGTTGCCGGTGCCGGAATAGCCGTGCCGCTCGATGTAGAGCTTGAAGCGGTACGCGAACACGCTCTCGTACGCCTCGACGGCCGTGATGCGGGTGCCGGGCTCCCGCCAGATCTGCACGTCTCCGCCCAGCACCGTTCCGGGCGGCGCCGCAGCGAGGGTCTTCAGCGCCTGCTCCAGCCAGCGCGGGTGGGCGCGGCAATCCGCGTCGATGAAGCACAGGATGTCACCGCGCGCGGCCTCGGCGCCGCGGTTGCGCGCCAGGCCGGGGCCGGGCAGCTGCTCCTGCAGCAGGCGCGCGTTGGGATGCCGGCCGACGATCGCCGTCGGCAGCGTGGGGGAGCCGTTGTCGACGACGATCACCTCGAAGGCACCCGGGCCGACGCTCTGCGCATCGAGACTGCCAAGGCAGACCTGCAGCATCCCCGGCTGGTTGAGGTGGGGGACGACAACGGTCGCCTGGGGCTTGGGCGTCAACTCCGGCGGCGGCATGGTCAGATTCGCTCTCAGCATCCACCAATGTGGCCGCGTCCTTCCCATCCCGGCCGGTCGGGGTCAAGCCTGCCCTCGACGTCCGGCGCATCATTCGCTGCGCAGCCGGTAGATATGCACCTCGTATTCGCCGAACCTGTCCTCGAACGCACCGTCGACCAAGTTCACCGTCCGGTTCTCGCCCACCACGACCGCCCGTGCCGGCGCCTCGGACCTCACCGCAATCCTGGCGCGCGTAGGCCTCTTCTCCATGTTCACCGCGAAGACGTAAGTCGTATCGCCCGCCCGCTTGACCATGTGGGCGATCTCGGCGCGCGCATCAACGGTCACCTCGTTGTCGATCGTCGGGCCGTTGAGGAAGGGAGCGAGGTCCTGGATTTGCGCGTTCAGGCGCCTGATCTCCGCCACCACATCCGGATAGCGGAACACGCCATCCTCGCGGAAGCTCGGCCTCCACTCGTGCACGAAATAGTCGATTCCCGTGGCGCCGTTGACGATCGCCATCCAGACCTCGCTGGCGACCTCCTTCGGCGTGGGGCGCCGCACCGGGTTGTTGATGTGCGTGGTCTCGATGTCGGCCCATACCGGCGTTCCGGGCGGCGCCCACCGCTTGAGATTCCTGACGCCCTGGCCGACGAGCTGCAGTCTGCCCATGACATGAGGCTGGCGGGCCTCGGCCACCGGGTAGACGTCGAACCCGACGATGTCGGTCCCCTTGCTTGCCGCCCGGTAGTACTCTTCCGGGGTGATGGCGCTGCATTTGCGGCCGCGCCCGAACCAGTAGGGATTGGCCACCGCCTGGCCGAAGCCCAGGTACACGGGGCGGGTCGTGTCGAGCGTGCGCATCTCCTGGTAGCGTTGGACTATCGCCTCTGGAAGCAGGCAGTCGCCGAAACCGCCCTTGCCGTCCGCCTGTGCGTTGTCCGGCTCGTCAACGTGCATCCACGCACGGATGACCGGGCTCGCCTTCAGTGCCAGCGCTTCGGGGCCCTGCTCAACGATGAGGTGGAGCCCGTGGACCTCCAGCAGGGCGAGCCCCTCTGCTGTCGGCGGGTGCCACAGGCCCACAAAGGTGTTGATCCCCATCGCCTTGAATGCGGCGGCGTTCTCCGGCTGCTGCATCCACACACCGATCGGAAAGAAGCCGCGGTCGGTGGGAAGCCCGTTGGGGAAAATGCGCGTCTCGGCGCCAGCCCCCGTCACGGCCGGACCCACGAGGGCGGCCGCAACCAGATGCGCGGCCAACGCGAGCCTCGCGGCCCAATCGCAGCCCGGACGCATGCAATACCCTTTCAAATTCCGCACCGGAGACAGCGGTGCTCCCGCCACCAATCTGCGGTTTGCGAAATATGATACAATGCATGGCACCATAAACCGTGTGTGACACCGAGCCGATACACGATTTCGCCAGCAGGCGCGAACCCGGGATGGAGCGAGCAGTCATTCCGCGTCGCGCCGCCGCCGGGGATGGATTTGAAGAATGCAACGTGAGCTTATCCTCAATTTTCACGGCATCGGCACGCCGCACTCTGCGGTCGACCCCGACGAGCGCCGGGTGTGGATGAGGCGCGCGAAATTCGCCGCGCTCCTCGACCACGTCGCCGACCTGCGGGCGGCCCAGGCGATGCCGATTGCCATCACCTTCGACGACGGCAACGCCAGCGATGCGGATATCGCGCTTCCGGAGCTGAGCAGGCGCAACCTGAAGGCCGCATTCTTCGTCTGCGCGGGGCGGCTCGACGCCCCCCAATACCTCAGCCGCGCCGCCGTCGGCGAATTGCTGGATGCCGGCATGCAGGTGGGCAGCCACGGCATGCACCACCGCGACTGGCGTACCCTGGACGATGCCGCCCTCGCCGAGGAGGTCGAGACGGCGCGCCGGCAGGTGGAGGAGGCCTGCGGCCGGCCCGTGACCACGGTCGCGATCCCCTTCGGTGCCTACAACCGACGCGTCCTGGCGCGCGTGCGTGCCGAGGGCTTCGCCTGCGCCTACACCAGCGACCGCGGCTGTGCGCGCTACACGGCCTGGCTCAAGCCGCGCAACACGCTGCGCCTCGATTCAGTGGAGAACGACATATCGCGCTGGCTCACGCGCAGCGCCGCCGTGGAATCTGCACTGCGGGATGTGTACGGGCTTTACAGGCGGCTGCGGTAGCGGCGATTCTCCGCCGCGGGGGGGGCCGGCGCTGCGCCAGCGCGGACCGTCGCGTCGCAGGGGGTTGCACGCCCGCCCGAAGCGCGTCACAGCCGTGCTCCGCGTGGTGGCTCGGCTCGAGCGCGCAGCCGGATGTCGGATTGTTGGGTATTCGTCAGCACACCCGGTTGGCGCGGGTGAATTTGGAACGGTTCGGCGCACGGCGCGGCATCAGGGGATGCGCGCCGCATGACTGGAGGAACGTCGGTGATTGAGAGGGCCCCGAAGCTTTCCGTCGGCCTTGCGGTGCGCAACGGGCGCGATTGCGTCGAGCGCTGCATCGATTCGATCCTGGCGCAGGACTTCACCGATTTCGAGCTCGTCATCTGCGACAACGTCTCGGACGACGGCACGGTCGAAATCCTGAAGCGCTATGCCCAGGAGGACCGGCGCATCAAGGTGAGCCTGAACGACGTGAATATCGGCTCGCACGAGAACATGAAGCTTGTGCTGACGCGCTCCCGCGGCGAACTGTTCCGCTGGATCAGCGCCGACGACTGGCTTGACCACCACTGTCTTTCAACGTGCGTGCGAACGCTCGATGACAACCCCCGGGCAATCGGCGTAACCACGGGGTTTACGATCCATACGCCCAACGGCGCCACCCGGTTCGAGGACTTCGGGGGTGAGTTTCCCAGCTCCTCCGATGCAAGCGTCCGGTTCGAACGAATGTTGTGGTTCTTCCATGCCGGGGATGCCAAGTACGACCCCGTCTACGGGATGTATCGGCGGGAGCAGCTCCTGCGCTGCCACCCGTTGCGCCCGTCACAGCGAGCGGACTGGCTGCTGAGCGTGGAGCTGGCGCTCAGCGCCCCGATCCTGCATCAGCCGGAGCGGTTGGCGCACCGCACGCGCGACTACACGCCCGGCATTGACCGCGCGGCCTTCCGGCGCCGCCTCGACCCCGCTCGCGGAGAACAAATCCGGACGTCTCCGCGTCGCCTCTACCGGCAAATGCGCGCTCTCGCAATCTCGGCGGACCTCACAGATGCGCAGCTGCGCCGCTGTCAGCGGGCTCTCCGGCGCTTCTTTGTAAAGGACATAGTCCGAACCTCTCACCTGGCCCTGTCCGATCTGCACCACCGCCGATAGGACCTCCCCGGAATGATGCGGATTCAGTCTGTCCGGGTCTGAGCACCGAAGACCGGTCTAGACTGCGAGCAGGTTGACCAGGAAAGCCACCGTGGTGGGCGCCGCCGTGTGCGCCCCTGAAATGAGGCCGTCCAGCCACTGCCGGCTCAGCATCGGCCGGTCATACAGCGCTTGGCAGGCCGACGGCTCCGCTCGCCAGTGCGCCAGGACCAGCGCCGCCGCGCCGGCCGCGCCCAATTGGGGGCGCCGGCCGCGAGTGAGCCTCTGCAGTACCTTGCGAGCGGCCTGGCGCGCCATGACCGACGCGATCGCCGCACGGGTCGACAGGTCGCGGGTACCGAGTCGGGCCGGGATCAACCCCGAGTCGAGTGGGATGCGGGCCAGCTCCGGATCCAGTCGGCTCATCAAACGCCCGAGCAGCAGCGAGTCTCGCTTGTCCTCGGGTGCCGCGGCGAGGGCCAGCTCTATGAAGCGCCGGTCGAACATCGGGTTGACAGCGCGGCGGCGCACCGCGGCGACGGTTCCATGCGCGCCGGCCCACCTGTGCATCCGGTGATACAGATAGAAGCTGTCGGTCGCGCGCAGCCACTCGCCGGACGGGAAGATATCGATCAGGGTGGCCACCGTACGTTCGCGCGCCTCGGCGAGGAACGCGGGGTCCAGGGCGCAATCCTCAACTGCCTCGTTGGCGAAAATCCGCCAGTTCGCGAGGCGTTCCACCAACCGGGGCGAGGTCTGCGCGCCGGTCGGCTGGCCCGCGTAGTAGAAGCCCCGGGCCACTTCGCCGCCGAGGCCAGACAGCCGATGCCCCTGTTCCAGGCTCCCCTCGGCCAGAAGCAACGGGGCCAGCGCCATGGGGCTGGCCTGGCCCTCCAGTGCCCGCGCGGCGGTTAGGGCCAGCGCGTGCGCGTCCGCCGGCGTTGGGACGAACTCGTCCAGCCGGTGCGCCTCGTGCCGGAGGCCGTATTTCCGTGAAAGTCGGGCAGCGATCACGACATCCGGATGGTCGTCCTCGCCCAGCGTCAGGGCGCGCAAGCCGCGGCGCTGCTTCTCGGGCACCGCGCCGAGCAGGATACGGGAGTCATGCCCGCCGGTCAGCTGCAGCGTGGCGTCCGGATGCCCCTCCAGATATCCCGACAGCCACCGGACCAGGATCCCCGCCATCTCTTCGACCGCTTCGTCCAGGCTGGGCACCGGTCCGTCCGCCGTGAGCGGCTCGGCGTACCTCCGCAGGCGGACCGAGCCTGCTTCCAGGGTGGCGATTGTCGCCGGCGGCACCGCGCGAACACCCTCGAAAATGGTCCGATCGCCAACCTGCCAGCCGATCATAGCCTGGACGCCCAGCCCGGCCTGGTCCAACCCGCCGCCGGCCAGCGCGGCCAGCGCGCGGGCGCTGGTCGAGATCGCGCCTACGCTGTCGCCGCGCCACCAGTACAGCTGCCGGAATCCCAGCCAGTCGTTGGCGACGGTCACCGAGCCGTCGGCTCGGGCGCGGTGGGCGGCCGCGAAGGGCGGCAGCAGTGTTGCCAGTTCGCGACCGTTGGCGATCATTGCAGCCAGGTCGCCGGTGGTCAGGTCGGCTTCGCGTGTACGCGCAAGGAGGCCGAGCGGCACCGTGAAGGCGCCGCCCGGCTCGCCGAGAAGGTCAAGATCGTCTACACCGGCGAAGGCGACCCAGCCGTCTTCGGTCGTGTCGACTCGCTCGACGGCAGTCGCGTCGTCGGCGAGGCAGGACAGGGCCGCCTCGACCGGGCGCCGGAAGCGGTCGGCCGCGCCGGGCGCAACGCAAACGCCGAGGAACGCTCTCATGCCGCGGGCGGCCCGGCGCGGTCGAGCGGGATCTCGCGCCCGTGCTTGGTGACGGCCCGCGAGCGATTGGCGCCGTACGCGCCCCCGCGGCAAATGCCCATCACTACAATGCAGGGGCTCTCAATGTGGATCGAGCGATCGCCGTAGTCATCGACAATCATCCGCCATCCTCCCGGTCGGACGTTCTACGCGGATTGCTCCGACGCAATGACTGAACGCTCACCGTTCTTCTCAACAGACTGAACCCAGGCTTCGCGCCAATATGCGTGAATTTCACGCGGGCAATACAAACAGCCGAAACTCTTCGTTCCCGAGCACACCGCGCCTTCCAGTATCAGGCAGTCCTTGCGAATGTTGAGCAAGCGCCCTGTCTTGTCATCGACGATATTCACCACCCTATCCTTAACTCGGACCGTCTGGCCACAGAAAGGGAGCATTTCGCGATCGAAGGAAAGACCGCGATCAAGGCCGCTCCCGTCCAGGGTGGCCGCTATCTCTCCCGGTGAGCGAACCGTGACAACGTCTCCGGGCTTGAGACCAAGCGAGACACGCGGACCTTTCCCGGGACCCCGCAAAGGAAGGCGCCGACTGAAGCCCAGCCGAACTGCAATTTCAATCACAATTCCAGTCGCCATGATACGACAGAACTCGTACAGCCCGAAATTGCCGTTGGTCATTTCGCGCCAGTACTGCCGGATGTCGAAGCCCCGAAGATGCGTGGATGCTTTGAGCGCTTCGGTGGCTTGGCAGCGCCACACCTCTGTCGGCGCGCCTTCCAGGCTGCGGACCGTGCGTGCGCCTTTGTTAGCCAGGCTCGCGAGTTCCTCCCCGTTCCCGTCATCCCGCCGGTCGGCCGGCCCCTCGTGGTCGTCGTCGACACGACGCAGCCATGCTTCGTTCCAGTACAGCTTGCATCCGGCTTGGCATCCCCCATGGCTGGATCCGTCGCAGCGCAGATCTTCCAGGTAGACGGTATTGCGCAGGCGTCGACTGCCAGTGTAGGCGATAGTATCGCAAATCTTGTCGACGCGGCGGGAAACCCTGAACCGACTCCCGGTGTATCGCAGCATCTCCGGCATGAATGGCATGTTGGCGAGCGCGGCATCCCCGTCCAATGTCGCGAGGATTTCAGCGGTCGAACGAACCTCGACCACGTCACCGGGACGCAACGCCCGCGATTTCGCCCGATCGGTATTGGTCAAAACCCGTCTCCATTTTTCACTGGGTAGTGCCTGAACCAGCACAGACCCGCAGCCATTTTCTATCCCCCAGTTGGCAGCGCCGGCGTCCGGCATTATGTCCGAACTTCGTTAACTTTCACTGAGGCCAGCGAACTTTATAAGGCTTGACGCGTACTCCGGAAAGTCGTCGGTGCAGGGGGAACAGAATGTCAGGTGAAAAACCACATCCGCGGCTTTCTTCCAAGCGAAGACTTCGATCCCGCCGAGCTTAGCCATCGCGTTTCCTCACCCCGGCGGCGCCACGGCCAGACCGCGCACCTTGTGCTTGTCGATCAGGCGCTGCACGAAGCCGGAGGCCTTGGCTTCCTCTACGAAGTCACGCAGGAAGGCGGCGGCAGCCGCGTTCCGGCGCCCCGTGCCGATGGCCTGCTGCACGGCGGTGAACTTGCCGTCGAGGATGCGGGCGCCCGGCAGCCTCTCCACATCGGAGAGGAGCCGCGGCCTGAGGCCCGCCAGCACGTCCAGCTTGTCGTTCACGAACTGCTCGTAGGCGCTGTCGAGCGTGCCGGTCCGCATGAGGGTGGCGTGTTCGATATTGCGGTCGAGCCAGAGGCCGTAGGCGCTGCGGCCGGTGACGGAGATGCGCACGCCCGGCCGGTCGACATCGGCGAGAGTGCGGATCGGCGAGCCCGCCGGCACCAGGTAGGTGGCCTCGATCTCCACGTAGGCGGGCGTGAACGCGATCTTCTCGGCGCGCTGCGGCTCGGCACCGATCAGTCCGATGTCCCAGGCGCCCGTCTCGGC
>DATBKR010000349.1:0-2071 GCA_036555805.1 Hyphomicrobiaceae bacterium
CTGCCGATCTGGATGACGCAGCGCCAGGGCTTCTTCGCCGCCGAGAAGATCGACGTGAAGATCGACTTCACGCCGGGCTCCACCTACCAGCTCACCCACCTGATCGCCAGCACCTACGACATGGGGGTCACGGCCATCGACAACATCATCGCGTACCGCGAGGGGCAGAACGAGGCCTACCTGCCGCCCGGCACCAACGTCGACCTGATCGCGGTGCTCGCCTCCGACGACGGCTTCCTCTCGATCTCCGCGCAGAAGGATGTCGCCTCGGTGGAGGCGCTGAAGGGCCGAACGGTCACGGTCGACGCCATGACCACGGGTTTCGCCTTCGTGCTGCGCGAGGTGTTGGCCAAGAGGGGCGTCCCGGAGAGCGAGGTGAAGTTCGAGCGCGCCGGCGGTGTCGCCAACCGCTTCCGCATGATGCTCGAGAACCCGAGCCACGCCGCCACCACGCAGATGACGCCGTTCGACCTGCTGGGCGAGGCGCGGGGCTTCAAGACCATCGCCCGCGTGCGCGAGGTGCTCGGCCCCTACCTCGGCCTGGTCGCTGGCGTGAGGAAGTCCTGGGCCGAGGCCAACCGCGACTTGGTGGTGCGCTTCATCCGCGCCTACGCCAAGGGCGTGGAGGCCATGTACGACCTCAAGAACCGGCCGATCGTCGAGGCCATCCTGGTGGCCAATGCCGCCGGCATGACGCCTGAGCTCGCCGCCAAGGCCTACAATATCTACGTCAACGAGAAGACCGGGTTCTTCCGGCGCCCGGCGTTCGACGCGGAAGGGGCCAAGACGGTGCTGGCGCTGCGCTCCAAGTACGGCGTACCGCAGAAGACGCTGACAGACGCTGCCCGATATTATGACACGAGCTACCTGGAGGCGGCCGACATCAAGTAGGCGCGCGGCCTCACCAAACATTCGCCCGCCCGAAGAGCTGGGAAGCGACGCTAGACGGAAGGGAGGCACGCCATGCTGCCGTTGCTGCCAACGACGTTGGTGGGAAGCTACGCCCAGCCCGACTGGCTGATCGATCGCGAAAAGCTCGGCAAGCGTTTTCCGCCCCGCGTGCGTGCCAGGGAACTCTGGCGCGTCGCCCCCGAGTGGCTCGAACAGGCGCAGGACGACGCCACGATCATTGCCATCCGCGACCAGGAGCGGGCAGGCCTTCACATCATCACCGACGGCGAGATGCGGCGCGAGAGCTACTCTAATCGCTTCGCCACGGCGCTCGATGGCGTCGATATCGACAATCCGGGCACCGCACTGGACCGCAGCGGCCATCCCGACCCGGTGCCTCGCGTGGTGGGACCGATCAAGCGCCGCCATCCTGTGCAGGTGCGCGACGTGAAGTTCCTTCGCGCCAATACCGACCGGCCGATCAAGATCACCGTGCCTGGCCCCTTCACCATGAGCCAGCAGGCGCAGGACGATTACTACAAGGACGAGGTGGCGTTGGCTCTCGACTATGCCGCGGCCGTCAACGCCGAGATCAAGGACCTGTTTGCGGCGGGCGCCGACATCGTGCAGGTCGACGAGCCCTATATGCAGGCGCGCGCCGAGAAGGCCAAGGCGTTTGGCGCCAAGGTGCTCGACCGCGCTCTCCACGGCGTCACCGGCACGACTGCCGTGCACATCTGCTTCGGCTATGCGGCGGTCATCCACAATCGCCCGCCGGCCTATTCCTTCCTGCCCGAGTACGAGAGCTCAAGAGTCCAGCAGATCTCGATCGAGACGGCGCAGGCAAACCTAGATTGCGCTGTGCTCTCGAAACTGCCGAGCAAGACCATCCTCCTCGGCGTGCTGGACCTCTCCGATATGAGTATCGAACCTCCGGAGATCGTCGCCGCCCGCATCCGTCGCGCCCTGCCGCATGTGCCGGCCGATCGCATCGTCGTCGCGCCCGACTGCGGTCTCAAGTATCTGCCGCGCGACGCGGCGCTCGGGAAGATGCAGGCCATGGCCGCCGGCGCAGCCATTGTGCGGAAGGAGTTGTCTCGATAAGGCGCGAGGGTTTTCAGTTCACCTTGGGTACGTCCGCGGCCCCATCTCTTGTCTACGAAAGCGGACGGAATCGTTG
>DATBKR010000350.1:0-3704 GCA_036555805.1 Hyphomicrobiaceae bacterium
CCCAGATCGCCACCTCCTGGAACCGCCTGTTCGAGATGCTGGACGGGCACGTGGGCAGCGCACCCTACCACCTGGGAAAGGACCTCGTGCGCGTCTGCCAAGGCGGCAGCGAGGTGGCCGCCCACTTCGCCGACGGTACCACGGCCGCCGGCGACGTGCTGATCGGCGCCGACGGCCTGCGCTCCAGCGTGCGCGGGCAATTCTTGCCGCAGGTCCGCCCCCGCTACGCTGGCTACGTGGCCTGGCGTGGCCTGCTCGACGAGCACTCCGCCGTGGGTGTGCTCACTCAAGAGCTTTTCGGGCAGTTCAGCTTCTTCCTGCCGCCGGGCGAGCAGTTCCTGGGCTATCCCGTCGCCGGTCCCGGCAACGACCTGCGCCCCGGTCACCGCAGCTGGAACATCGTCTGGTATCGCCCCGCGGACGAGGCGCGCGACCTGCCGCGGCTCCTCACCGATGCACGCGGCCACACCCATGAGGTTTCCATCCCACCGCCGCTCATCGCCCCCGGCGTCGTTGCCGAGATGCGGGTGGCGGCGGCGCGCCTGCTGCCGCCGCCCCTCCGCGCCGCCGTCGCTCTGATGGCGCAGCCGTTCCTGCAGCCGATCTACGACCTTGAAAGCCCCGCGCTGGCGTTCGGCCGCGTGGCCCTTGCCGGCGACGCTGCGTTCGTGGTGCGCCCGCACGTGGGCGCCGGCGTGGTCAAGGCCGCGCACGATGCGGCGGCTCTGGCCGAATGCCTCGACGCCGGCGCCACGGTGAAGGCGGGCCTCGGCCTCTACGAAACCCGGCGCGCGCCCGTCGGGCGGCAATTCGTCTCACGGGCGCGGCGGCTGGGTTGCTATCTCGCCTACCGCTTCGACAGCGAGGAGGAGCGGGCCTGTGCCGCCGTCCACTCCGCGCCCGAGTGCGTTCTGGCCGAGACCGCCGTCGTGGATTTCCTGTGAGCGGTGCGGCGGCGCGATGCCGGTATTGAAATGCGACCTCCGGATGCCGGCGGCCGGGTGCAGCGCCGCTCGACGACGGGTGACGCGGACCCGGCGACCCCCCCATCACGCGCCGCAGGCCCGCAACAACAGGCCAAACTTTGGTGCGACAGGCCGCGCCATGCGGCGCAGGCGACAGCGGCGCCCCAGGTTTGACGGGCCAAGCGGTGTGCCGTAAGGGAATAAGCAAAGAAGCGGTTGGCACATCGGCTGTTTCTCGAAGCTGAAAGAATGCAAAGGGAATTCCCGCACCGCGAACCGCCGCACCGAGCGGGCGGCTGCGGGGAGGGGCATGATCTGGCCGGCCCGGTCCTGCCGTGTGAGCCGTCCAGTCAGGCGAAGGGGAGGACATACTCATGCAATTGCTGCGCTCGCTGTCGCTGTCGCTAGCGCTGACCTTGGCGCCGGGTGCCCTCATGGCGCCCGCCTGGGCTCAGGATAAACCCGTCCACCTGAAGCTTTCGCACTGGGTGCCGCCGTCGCATCCACTGCAGAAGGCCCTGGAGGACTGGGGCAGCTCCATCCAGAAGGCCACCAACGGCACCGTCACCTTCACGGTCTATCCCTCCCAGCAGCTGGGCAAGGCGTTCGACCACTACGACATGGCGCGCGACGGCATCGCCGACGTCACCTACATCAATCCAGGCTATCAGCCCGGCCGCTTCCCGGTCATCGACGCGGGCAACCTGCCTTTCATGATGAGCGACGGCAACGCCGGCTCGCAGGCGCTCGACGAGTGGTATCGCAAGTACGCCGCCAACGAGATGAAGGATGTGAAGTTCTGCCTCGCCTTCATCCACGACTACGGCTCGTTCCACTCGCGCACCAAGAAGATCGTGGTGCCCGGCGACATCAAGGGCATGAAGATACGGCCGGCGCACGCCACCATCGCGACGCTTGTGACGCAGCTCGGCGGCACCAATGTGCAGGCAGCGGCCCCCGAGGTGCGCGATGTGATCGAGAAGGGCGTGGCGGACGCCGTGACGTTCCCGTGGGGGTCCATCGTCCTGTTCGGCATCGACAAGGTGACCAAGTATCACATGAACACGCCGCTCTACACCACGTCCTTCGCCTGGGTGATGAACAAGAACACCTATCAGAACATGTCGCCGACGCAGCGCAAGGCGATCGACGACCACTGCACCACCGAGTGGGCCGCGCGCGTGGCCGGGCCGTGGGCCGCATTCGAGCGCGCCGGCGTCGCCAAGCTGAAGGCGGAGCCCGGTCACGAGGTCTACACCATAACGGATGCCCAGCTCGCCGAATGGAAGAAGGCCGCAGAGCCGGTCGTGAAAGTCTGGGCCGACGGCGTGCGCAAGGTCGGCGTCGATCCGGATGCGGCCTTGAGCGGGCTCAAGGCGGCCGTCGCCAAGTACAAGGCGCTCGAGTGACGGGCGCGCCAGCAATAAGGGGGGACTCAAATGCGATTTCCGCGCTCGCTGCCGGTGCTCTTGGCCATGCTCTTGGCCGTGCTCTTGGCCTTGTCACCGAGCATCCTGCTCGCGCCCGCCAGGGCCCAGGACAAGCCCATCCACCTCAAGATCGCGCACTGGGTGCCGCCGACGCACCCGATGCACAAGGCCATGGAGGACTGGGGCAGCTCCATCCAGAAGGCCACCAACGGCACCGTCACCTTCACGGTCTATCCCTCCCAGCAGCTGGGCAAGGCGTTCGACCACTACGACATGGTGCGCGACGGCATCGCCGACGTGGCGTTCGTCAACCCCGGCTATCAGCCGGGCCGCTTCCCCATCATCGACGCGGTCAACCTGCCCTTCATGATGAGCAAGGGCGGAGCCGGCTCGCAGGCTGCCGATGCCTGGTATCGTAAGTACGCTGCCCAAGAGATGAAGGACGTGAAGTACTGCTTCAACTTCGTGCACGACGCCGGCTCGTTCCACTCGCGCACCAAGAAGATCGTGGTGCCCGCCGATATCAAGGGCATGAAGATCCGGCCGGCCGACTCGACGATCGCGGCGCTCGTGACCCAGCTGGGCGGCACCAACGTGCAGGCGTCGGCTCCCGAGATCCGCGACGTGCTGGAGAAAGGCGTGGCCGATGCCGCGACCTCGCCGTGGGGCTCCATGATGCTGTTCGGCATCGACAAGGTGACGAAGTACCACATGAACGCGCCGCTCTACACCAGCGTGCTCACGTGGATCGTAAACAAGAACACCTATCGGAGCATGTCCCCGGCGCAGCAGAAGGCGATCGACGACCACTGCACCACCGACTGGGCGCTGCGCGCCGCCGGGCGGTGGGCCGATTTCGAGCGGGGCGGCGTGGCCAAGCTGAAGGCGGAGCCCGGTCACGAGGTCTACACCCTCACGGAAGCCCAGCTCGACGAATGGCGCAAGGCCGCCGCGCCGGTCGTGAAGATCTGGGCCGACTCTGTGCGCAAGGTCGGCGTCGATCCGGACGTGGCGCTGGCCGAGCTCAAGGCCTCGGTGCAGAAGTACAACGCGCTGGAGTAGGCGCGGCGCGAGGAAAGCGGGAATTGCCCGCGGCGGCGAGCGGACCTCGCCGCCGCTTCGGTGCGAAGGGCAGGGCGGCCGGATTTGTGAGGCTGGACGCGTGTCACGCAACTGGATGGACCGCTTCATTGACGGCATCGAACTCGTCGCTGCGATCTTCATCGGCATTGTCGCCGCCGATGTGTTCGTCACGGTGATGCTGCGCTACTTCGGCATCGACATTCCCGACAGCTACGACTTCGGCATG
>DATBKR010000351.1:0-10066 GCA_036555805.1 Hyphomicrobiaceae bacterium
GCCGCGGGCACGGCGAGCAACCCGGCCGCCAGAACGGCAAGCCCGAGGGCTGGGCGGCGGGCGGCCCACGGTGGGGCTACCGTGGACTGGGTCGGCGATGCGGCCGCAGACGGGGCCTGGCGCGTCATGAGCTGCACTCCCATCCCTCCCGGAGCCTGGCGTCACGCCGTTCGGCATGGCGGCGCGGGCGATTGACAGCCACCCGGAACCGTTCATCCGACGCCAAGTCTGGGTCAAGAATTGGGCATGGGGCCGCGACCGGGGCTGGCGACCGGCCGCTGCGAGGCCCACGCCGGAGACACGCCGTCAGGCCCCCTTTTCGACCTCGGCGAACACCTTGCGGGCGGCGCGGAAGCACTCCACGGCCAGCGGCACGCCGGCGTAGATGGCGATCTGGTGGATGATGGCCTGGATCTCGTCCTTGCTGACGCCGTTGCGCAAGGCGCCCTTCAGGTGCAGTTCCCACTCGTGCATGCGGTTGAGACAGGCGAGCATGACGAGGTTCAGCATGGAGCGGGTCTTGCGGGGCAGGCGCTCGTCGCTCCAGACCATCCCCCAGCAGTACTCGTTGAGGATGTCCTGGAACGGCCGGTTGAAATCGTCGGCCGAGGCCATCGCCTTGTTCACGTAGTCCTCGCCCAGCACCGCCTTGCGGTTGGCGATCCCCTTGTCTCTCAGGGCCTGGTCCATGGGTGTGTCTCCCTCGGTGGGTTGGATTGGTGATCACTATTGGGTGCGTGGGACCGCCTGAACGCGGCGAGCTGCGTGGAGCGCTATGAGTTGATCGCGTACCTTGCGAAAGAAGCCCGGTGGTAGCACTCCATAGTCGAAGCGCGGCGGTTGCGAATCCGCGACATGGCGCAAGTCAGGACCCGGCCAGACAAAGCCGTTCACCTCTGATACGACGATCCAGGATGGCTGCTCGTCGAGGCTCAGATACGCCTTAATCTGTGGCGGGATTTCCACTGCGGCTTCGGGGTCGGTAGGCTGTGCGTGCGTGACCGGCACCACGGTCACCAGCGTCTTGCCGGCCACGACTTGGCGCGCCACGACGACAACGCACGGTCGGTCCTTCACGCCTTCTTCCTGGCCCCGGCGGTGCTTACTCGCCCAAAGGTAGGCGTAGCAGATGACGAGGCCCGGGTGCGGATCGGGTAGGGCCAAGCTGGAACTCTCAGCTGGATTTCAGCTCGTCATCGAGATGGGCATATCGGGCCGGCACCTCGGCAGTGGCAATGGCCCTGATCGTCGTCTCGTCCAGGTCCTCGACACGGCGGGCTACGCGACCCTTGACGATGGCCTCGAAGAGCTCAGCTGAGACCAACACCGTATGGTCGCGGCCATTCTTGGTGATCGTCACCGGCTCGCGCATGGCGACATCCTGATAGCGGCCGACATTCTGCTGGAACTCGGTCGAACTGACCTTCATTTCGCGGTGACTCCCTATCCAGTTTATCTATAATAGATAATGTGCAAAGCGTGCAACGAAAGATGAGCAAGACCACTACTTCACGCAGAACAGCCGCGGCCCGGCCTAGTCCTCACCCCATGCGGCCGATGAGCGAGAGGGAGATCCTGGCGGCTGCGCTGAGCGATCCCGATGCCAAACCCTTATCAGCCGCACAGCTCGCGCGCATGAAGCATACGCCGCGGGCCAAGCTGATCCGCCGGGCCCTCGGACTGACGCAGGAGGAATTCGCCGCGCGCTTTCGCATCCCCCTCGGCACGCTGCGCGATTGGGAACAGGGCGCGAGCGAGCCGGACCAAGCCGCGCGAGCCTATCTGACTGTGATCGCCCGCAATCCCGAGGCCGTGACCGAGGCCTTGAGCTCGGCACCGTAGGCGACCTCGAAAATCAGGCGTAGCTGCCGCATGCGAGGAGTCGGTCGATGACCGCAACGGGGATAACGGTCAGGCGTGCCACCTATCGGGATTTTGACGCCGTCGACCGGCTGATGCAGGGGTTCATGGCGCTGCATCACGGGTGGCAGCCGGAGCAGTTCCGGACCGCGCTCCTCGGGTTCACCGCAGCCATCTTCCAGGGCTGGCTCGAGCGGCAGGACGAGCTTCACCTAGTGGCAGAAACCGAAGACGGTGTCCTGGGCTACGCTTGCGCGACGCGGTGGGAGGGCCGGGGCAACGATTGCATGTGGCCGCGGCGCGGCGCGTACGTTCCGTTCATAGTGGTCGCGCCCGACCGGCATCGGAAGGGGACCGGACGCGAGCTCTTCAGGGCGATCGAAGCCTGGGCGGAGGAATTCGAGGCGGAATATGTGGGGCTCAACGTGAACCCGCAGAACGAGACCGCGAAGGCCTTCTACGCTGCGCTCGGGTACAATGTCGCGAGCGAGTATCGCGCCAAGACCCTGCGCCGGGTTGCGCGCCTCAGCGCCTCGCACCGACCCGCGTGAACCAAGGGAGGAGAGAAGGCCGGATGCGGACCGTCACGCTGAAATCGGGCGACAAGGTGCCGGTGCTGGGGCTCGGCACGTGGCGCATGGGGGAGCGCCGCTCGGAGCGGGCGGCAGAGGTTGCGGCGATCAGGCTCGGGCTCGATCTCGGCGTCACGCTGATCGACACGGCGGAGATGTACGGTGACGGCGGCGCCGAGGAGGCGATCGCGGAGGCGACTGCCGGCAGGCGCGACGGGCTCTTCATCGTCACCAAGGTCTACCCGCACAACGCCTCGCGCGCCGGCGCCATCGCAGCGTGCGAGCGCAGCCTGAAGCGGCTCAAGACCGACCGGATCGACCTCTATCTCCTGCACTGGCGCGGTTCGGTACCCCTGGCCGAGACGGTGGACGCCTTCGAGAGGCTCAGGAAGGACGGCAAGATCCGCGACTGGGGTGTCAGCAACTTCGACGCCGGCGACATGGCCGAGCTGGCCGGCGTCAAGCACGGCGGCAACTGCGCGTCGAACCAGGTGCTCTATCACCTGGGCTCGCGCGGCATCGAGTGGCAGCTCCTCGACGCCTGCCGCAAGGCCAACGTCATGGTGATGGCCTACTCGCCGCTGGGCCAGGGCCCGCCGCTGCGCAAGGCGCCGCTCGGGAAGGTCGCCGGCAAGCACGGCGTCGACCCGGCGGCCGTCGCGCTGGCCTGGGTGCTGCGCCAGCCGGGTGTGGTGGCGATCCCGAAGGCGGCGCGGCCAGAGCACGTGCGCGCCAACTTGCGGGCACTCGACGTCAAGCTGGATGCCGACGACCTGAAGGCGCTCGACGCCGCCCTCCCACCGCCGAAAGGGACGACGCCGCTGGACATGACTTAGGCGTCGGACCCTCAGGCGGCGCTCACCGAGGGGCTGAGGCCGCCGAAGCGCCGCTCGCGGGCGTGGAAGGCGGCGACCGCGGAGGCCAGGTCCTCGGCGCTGAAGTCGGGCCAGAGGCGGTCGGTGAAGTAGAGCTCGGCGTAAGCGCACTCCCACAGCAGGAAGTCGGAGAGGCGCTTTTCACCGCCGGTGCGGACGAGCAGATCCACGTCACGCTGGTCCGGCTCGCCGGTCAGGGCGTGCGAGAAGACCTCGCGCGTGAAGTCGCCGCGACGCGCCGCGGCCTCGGCCGCCGCGAGGATGGCGTCACGGGCTGAATAGTCCACCGCCACCCGCAGGTGCAGCTTCCTGCCGGCTGCGGTGGCGCGCTCGGCGCGGCCGATGGCCGCCGCGATGTCCGGCGGAAGCCGGTCGCGCCGGCCGATCACGGTGAGGCGCGCGCCTCCCTCGGCAAGACGCCGCGTCTCCTTTTCGATGTAGCGGCGCAGGAGCCCCATGAGCGCGCTGACCTCGGCCGTGGGCCGCTGCCAGTTGTCGGTCGAGAAGGCATAGACCGTGAGGGTGCCGATCCCCAGGTCCGGCGCGGCCTCCACGGCGCGGCCCAGCGCCTCGACGCCCGCCGCGTGTCCGGCCTGGCGCGGCATCCCCCTGCGCGTCGCCCAGCGCCCGTTGCCATCCATGATGACGGCGGCATGAATCGTCTGCACGGCTCTCCCCTCCCTCAAACGCTCGACGTCACGCTTTACGCTGCAAAGCCTCAGGGCAAAAAAACTCACGCAGGGCGCAGGCGCAGGCCGTCGGGCGGCGCCTGCGCAGCGGTCGCCCGGTCGGAGGCGGCAGCCGCGTCGCGCACCACCTGCTCCAGGACCGAGAGATAGTCGAGAAAGCGCTGCCGCCCCGCCGCAGTCAGGTGGCACTGCGTGTGCGGCCGATTGCCGGCGTAACCCTTGATGATCTCCACCAGGCCGGCTTCCTGCAGTACCTGCAGGTGGCGGCTCAGGTTGCCGTCGGTGAGGCCGCACAGCTGCTTGAGGTCGGCGAACGCCAGGCCGCGCGGGTGCACCATCAGCGATGTCAACACGCCCAGCCGCGCCTTCTCGTGGATGGCGCGGTCGAGGCCCTCGTAGGCGAACGGCGCCCTAGTATTCGCCATCGCTGGCTCCAAATGCGAGATGGAGGATGGCGGCCAGCAGCAGCTGGCCGATCGCGAACGGCAGGCCCATGGCCCAAGGCGAGAGCGCCTGCGTCTGGCCGGACAGCGCCAGGACGACAAGGCCGGCAGCGACGTACCAGGTCCCGGCCCATGCCACCGCGCGCGGAAGAGAGCGCACGGAGGCGAAGATGCCGAGCCCGACCAGCACCTGCCACAGGCCGGGCAGCACCCACAGGGTCTCAGGGGAGAATCGGATGAGCACCAGCGCGATGGCGGCGCCGGCGATGCCGGCAGGCAGGGCCTGCTCCACGGCATTCATGAGCATGGCGTCGGCAAGCCCGCCATGATGCCGGCGCGTGCGCGCGACCATCTCCGCGCCGATCAGCGCGGCACTGGCGATGGCGGTGAGGGCCCACGCGGTCAGGAAGGTCACCGGACGGTGCGTGGGGTCGTCGAGCCAGAGCGACTGCGCCGTGGACGTAACGGCGGCCAGCAGGCCGGTGGCGGCAATGACCGTGGGGCCGTAACCGCGGAACATCGTCCCGGCCGCGACCTGCTGGCGGATGCTGCCGATGTCGGCCAGCGCCTTGCGGAGGTCCTGCATGTGCCCGCCCGTTGCTTTACGACGCAAAGCATACATGAACACAAAGCCGTTGCAAGCCCTCCGCATTCAAACTCGACGGGAAACGGCGGTGCCTGGTCGGCTGGCCTGGTCTAGCGCAGAAAGCGCAACAAAAAGCCGACCAGCGTCGCCGAGCCGAGCACGGTGGCCAGAGCCTGCCAGATGCGCTGATGCGTCTCGGCAAAGCGCTGCTCAATGAGCGCCCGCATCTCCGAGCGCATGTCGGTGATATCCTGCTTGGTCGCAAGGTCTGGGATGACGTGGTCTCGCATGGCTTTAGCATGCGCCTTGGCATGGCTTTCGGCAACATCCGCCTCGACCAGCGCTTCTGCGTAGGCCAATGTGTCTATCGCCTGGACCCTCCTCAGAAGCCTACGAAGACTCACGCCGCGCGCTGCTGGCGCAGCGTCTCGCCGCGGTAGCTGAGCGCCTCGGCGACGTGGACGCGGGCGACCTTGTCCACGCCGTCGAGGTCGGCCAGCGTGCGGGCGACGCGCAGGGTGCGGTGGAAGCCGCGGGCGGAGAGCGCCAGCGCCTCGGAGGCCTGGCGCAGCAGGGCCACGCCGGCTTCCTCGGGCATCGCCACCTCCTCCAGCAGCCTGCCCGAGCACTCCGCGTTGGTGCGCACGCCCCTGGCGCCCAGCGCGGCGAAGCGTGCCCGCTGGCGTTCGCGCGCGGCGCCCACGCGGGCGCGCACCTCGGCGCTGCCTTCGGTGGGCGGCGGCAGCACCAGGTCGGCGGCGGAAACGGCGGGCACCTCGATCTGCAGGTCGATGCGGTCGAGCAGGGGCCCTGAGATGCGCGCCTGGTAGTCGTCGGCGCAGCGCGGTCCGCGCCGGCACGACTGGCCCGGCGCGCTGCCGCCGCACTTGCACGGGTTCATGGCGGCGACCAGCTGGATGCGCGACGGGTAGGCGATGCGGTGGTTGGCGCGGGCGATCACCGTCTCGCCCGCTTCCAGAGGCTGGCGCAGCGCGTCGAGCACGTTGGGCAGGAACTCCGGCAGCTCGTCCAGGAACAGCACGCCCAGGTGCGCCAGCGACACCTCGCCGGGGCGCGGCTTCGACCCGCCGCCGACCAGCGCCGCCATGCTGGCCGAGTGGTGCGGCGCCCGGAACGGCCTTTGCGTGGCGATCCGGCCGCCGAGGAGCTCGCCCGCCAGCGAGTGCACCATCGAGACCTCCAGCATCTCCTCCGGCGTCAGCGGCGGCAGGATGGAGGGCAGCCGCGCCGCCAGCATCGACTTGCCGGAGCCGGGCGCGCCGATCATCAGGAGGTTGTGGCCGCCGGCGGCGGCGATCTCCAGCACCCGCTTGGCGCTCTCCTGGCCTTTCACGTCGGCAAGGTCAGGCTGGCCTTCCTTGTCGGTCTCCACGCTGGGCTTGGGGCGGGCCAGCGTCTGCAGGCCCCTGAAATGGTTGACGAGGGAGAGCAGATGCGGCGGGGCCAGCACCGACATCTCCTCGTCCGCCCAGGCTGCCTCCGGCCCGCACGCCGCCGGGCAGATCAGGCCTTTGCGCAGGGCGTTGGCGCCGATGGCCGCCGGCAGCGCGCCCGGCACCTCGCGGATGGAGGCGTCGAGCGCCAGCTCGCCAACGGCCGCGAAGCCCTCGATGGCGTCGGGCGACATCGCTCCCATGGCCACCATCATGGCGAGCGCGATGGGCAGGTCGAAGTGGCTCCCTTCCTTGGGCAGTTTTGCACACCTCCACGACCGTCATCGGGTTTCGCCGAATCGGTGCAAGTGCCAAGAGTTATGGGCTTTTTATCTATCATTGACAATCACCATGCCCTGTCGATTTTATCTGTTCGCTGCTTACAGGATGCTTACATCGATCGGGGGGACTTCATGCAGGAGACTGCCGCAGACCAACCCAAGCGCTCGATCGTCAAGCACGAGCGCATCACCATCACCAAGCGCACGCTCGACGCACTGGAGCCGCCGGCCCGGGACGTCGTGCTGTGGGACAAGAGCCTGCGCAGCTTCGGTCTGCGGTTGAGCCCAAGCGGGGCAATCACCTTTCTGGTTCAGTATCGCAACGCCCAAGGCCGTTCCCGGCGGATCACCATCGGGCCCTACGGGCCGTACTCGCCCGCCAAGGCACGAGAGGAGGCGGAGCGGCTGCTGACGGAGGCCAAGCGCGCACGACACGGGTGGGATGACGCCAAAGACCCGGCCGAGCGCCGTCGGGAGGAGCGCACTGCCATCACGTTCAGGCAGCTCTCCGTCGAGTACATGGAGAAGGCCGAGAAGGGCTTGGTGCTGTCGAACCGCAGCGGCAGGGCGAAGAAGCCCGGCACGGTCACCATCGACCAATACCGCATGAAGCACCTCGTCAGGCACTTCGGCGACAAGCTTGTGAAGAACATCGACCGCGGCGACTGCCAGCGATGCCTCGAAATGCTGATCGCCGGCAAGCACGGGGCCGCCCGCACCTATGGGTTCCTGGGCGGAGTGCTCACCTACGCAGTTGGACAGGGCTACATCGCCACCAACCCGGCCCGCGGCGTCCCGACACCGGCTGACCGCCGCCGGAACTTCAAGCTGGATGCGAAGGGGTATCGGGCACTGGGGAAGGCTCTAGAAGCCGCAGAGGCGCGTTGCGAGCCCTGGCAGGCGACCGGCGCCATCCGGCTGATTGCTCTCACAGGGCTGCGCAAGAACGAAGCGCAGCGGCTGCGATTGTGCGAGATCGACCTGGCCGGACACTGCCTGCGCTTCGGAGACACAAAGGCCGGCGAGGACATGCCGCAGAACGTGCGCCCGCTCGGCAAGCCGGCGCGCGAGCTGTTGGACGTGTTGATGCGCCGCGGTGGCCGACCCGAGTCGCCCTGGCTGTTCCCAGGCCGGAACCCGAAGAAGCCGTTCAACGGGCTCGGCGACAGCAAAAACGGCTGCTGGACGCGTATCGTCGGTACCGCCTACAGCCCACACTTCCTGCGCCATGCCTTCGGCTCGGCATGTCACACCGTCGGGCTATCGGACCTGACAAGGGACTACTTGATGGGCCACGCGGCCGCCCGCACTGAGAGCACGGGGCGCGGGTACGTCAGCCCGCTGGACGACGTGCTACTCGCCGCGGCCAACCAGGTGAGCCAGTACATCTGGCAGGCGATGACAGGCGAAGCTCCGGGCGCGGGAGCAAAAGACCATGCGGCCTGACGAGCTCACCGATGACCTTCTGGAACAGCTCGTTAGCACCTTGAAGGCACCACAAGATCAGAAGGTAGTGGTGGCGGGCTTCTTGCGAACTATCCTCGAAGGAATCCGCAGAAGTCACGCCCACAGCAAAAATTGGAAAGAACGCGACCGGAAGCGGCTCAAGGAGCTGAACGACTTTGCCAAGATCGCCGCATCTCTCCGAGCCAAAATCGACAAGCTGAGCACTGCCACTCAACAGCAGCTGGGGCTGCTCGAATGGAGCCCCGCGCGCCACCAACTGTGCTGCATGCTAGAACGCATTGTGGAGGTGAACGCCGCCACTCAGCCTGAGCCCCGAGCGCCTAATCGGCCCACGACGCAGCTCGGCAAACCAGGGGCAAGACTGAGCCCGTTCGAGAGTCTGATCATGGCCCTGTACGTTCTCCAGAGAACTAACGGCTGCCGCGTCAGGGTTGACCCGCTCAACCGTACCGGGACCCTCGTCGATTTTCTCAAACGAGCGACACCAATCCTACCCGAGGGCTTCATTCCTCCCCACCTGTGGGAGGAAACGAGCGACGAGAAATCCAGGGGCTGGAAGCGCCTACAGCGGATCGGGACGATGGTGCGCAGGATGCAACTCGGGCATTGAGTGCACAACGCCCGTCATCCGTCCTTATCGGGCGCACCACGACTGCTGCGAAGGGGGGTAGAGTCTTACGGCTTGGCCGCCACCGTTGGCCCCAGCGGCTTGTAGAAGGGCTCGCAGGCTCCCCCTTTGCACCAGCGCCGGGTCGGAGGCTCGCCGTCGCACTCCCAAAGCCCGCGCCGTATGGCCTTTGGCTCGGCTTCCAGCGCCGCGTAGTATCCACCCGAGTAGCCGGGGTAGTCCCTCGCCCATCCCGAGTGCACCATCAGGCGGCGACATCCTCCTTGTCGGCGTCCCTCCAGCATTCCGAGACGAAGCGCGTCTTGCGCCAACGGCGCTCGATCTTCTGGACGCGACACGTCACCGTCGTTCCATGCAGGCAATCTCTAAGTGCCGCGGCAGAGGCCCTGGCCAGCCTCCAACGCACGCCGCCGTGCATGCACCGCGCCCGCCTTTCAGGCGCGTCGATGCCCCAGATGCGGATGCGCTCACGGCCTATGTCGAACGTGTCGCCGTCCACCACCCTCGTGCTCTGGCCGGCAATGAGATCGCCGATCGCGCGCGCCTCTTGGGCACAAGCACCGGCGCAAAAGAGGATTGCACAAGCAAGAACTGCGATGCGCATGATGCTTCCCCCATGAAAACCGGCACCATAGCGCGCGCGGGCGCCGGGGCGCCATGCCTATGGCCGGCGCGCGAAAAAGCCCGCCGGAAGAGGGTCTGGGCCTCAACAGCTGTTCAGCCATAGCTTGTCCACAATCACCCTCTACACCTTGGGTTGAGGAGCGGGGCGGGGATGAGGGTCGCCGCCTCCCAGAGTGACCGACCCTGGAAAGCGCGTCTGACGTTTCCGCTCCTCACCAAGCACCCTACGCGGCCGACACCACGGCGAGCCTCGGCGGTCCCTTCACCCGCACCTTCAGGCCCAGGTAGCGCGGCCGGTTGTTGTTCGCGTCACGTTTGAACCTCTCGCCCATCCTCGCCCACAGCTTGCCCTCGTTAAGCTTCAGCCCCCGCGCCTCAAACCATGCCTTCACGTGCGGCCGGATCTCGCCAGCTGTCATGACGCCGGCCGGCTCGACTTCGAACACATCGGCGATGCAGCGGTCGAGATCGTCGGCGGGCTCGGCCGCCGCCGGTCCAACTGCCGCGGCCCGCTTTGGGGCAGAAGGAGGGGGCGGGGCCTTGCGCATGCGCGCCGACACGGCAGCGCCGCCGGCCGCCATGATGTC
>DATBKR010000352.1:0-3858 GCA_036555805.1 Hyphomicrobiaceae bacterium
CGCGTCTCCAACAGCGTCCCCGGCTGCGCATCCTGCCTGCGGAATGCAAAGACCGAGATCGGGCAGGGTTTTCCCCAAGACCCCTGGAGAGGAGCCCCAACCATGTCGACCATATACAAAACTGCCACAATCTCCGCGGCGTTGCTTGGGCTGCTCTGCACACCCGCAAGCCTGTCGGCCCAATCCGCCGTCAGGGGCCGTGTGGCTGCGGCGATCGAGTCGGTCAGGGGGGCCTGCGCCTCAGATATCGACAAATTCTGCGGCAACGTCACCCCCGGCGAGGGCCGGGTTCTGCTCTGCATGCAGGCCCATGACGACAAATTGGGCTTCCGATGCCAATTCGCACTCTATCGCGCCTCGCGCCATCTGGGCCATGCGCTCAATCGAGTGGAGCGCATCGCCGATGCCTGCTGGCGCGACATCGAGGCCCACTGCGCCGATGCCGAGAAGGTTGGACTGGCGCAGTGCGTGATGGACCAGGGACGGTCTCTCTCACGTTCCTGCCAGAAGGCGGTTGCAGGCATCCGGCAGGCCTTGCACGGGCTCGCCTCCTTGAGAGGGATGCCGGCTTACAGCGCGGACGGCAAGGATCTGGGCAAGGTTGTCGACGTGGTGCGAGGGCCCGACGGCAAGGTGCAGGCCATCAACGTCGAGATCGGGCGCTTTCTGGGCATCGGCCATCGCGTCGTGACAATCGACAGGCAGGCATTCCAGGAGCTTGCGGATAGGATCAGACTTCGGATTGATGCCGATGCCGTCAGGTCCCTGCCGGAGGCAGAAAAGCAGTGAGGCTGTCAGCGGCTATCGTTCGGGCCGCAAGACCACAACCGGAATGGCCGCGCCGCCCTGCCATTAAAGCTCAACCATTAAAGCCCGGCCATTAAAGAAAGCCGGCCCGGCGGTTCCGGACCGGCTTTCTCTGGAGCGGAACCCGTCCCTGGATTGCCGGGCTCCGCTCTCTCCCCCCGTAGTCCCGTGGCGTGGTCTGCCAGACTTCCCCCAACCGACGTCCGGTATCACACACAAGACTATGCCCGAGCATTTGTCCCAGACTTCCCCGGCGCCGGCAACGACGCGGGCGGCATCGCTGCACCGATCGCCACACGAGCGTGTCTCAGTCGCCACAGCGGTCCTTGGCGAGGCTGATCGACACGCGCGTCACGTCCAGCCCCTGCGGGGTGATGTTGAGCGACTGCTTGCAGTTCGACAGCGTGACGCTCATGGCCGCGCTGAAATTGGCGCCCTGGATGGACAGCGCGAAGTTCTCCCCGCCGAAGCGGCCGGTCACCGCGCCCTTGGCCGAGTAGGTCCGCTCCTCCCAGGTGCCGCTGACCTGCCCGCCCCTGACGTGCAGGTCCGCAAGCGCGTTGATGGCGTAGTCGGGGCTGGCGCAGCGCATGGTCTGGCGGATCTGGCCGGCTTCGGTCTTGTAGATCACGTGGCACTTCACGCGCTCGGTCTTGCCGTTGCTGAGGGCGATGGAGCCGGTGCCGCTCCAGTAGCCCGACAACTCGCCGATCGGGTCGGCCAGGGCCGGCTCCAGGGCGATCCACGAGCCGAGCACCGCAGGCAGCGTCACCGCGGTCAGCCGTGCAAGCATCGTCATTGCAGTTCCTTTCCGACGCGTTTCTTGTCAAAGGGGGACACGCCTTCGAGGGCGTCCCCGAAGCGTCAGCGCGCACGCCACAAGCTTCCTGAGCCGCAGCGGCCCCGACCCCCCGAGGGCGCGGCGGACCGGCGTCCGCGGGCCGCCGACGGCATGCGCGCCTTCCAAGCCTCGGCGCCGTCCGTCCCCGCGCGAGCCTCGCCAACGAGCATGCGCGGCCATCTGATGCAGATTTGCGGCGACGGAGCAAAAGAATTCTCGCCGTTGCCTAAGCGCCGCGGTCCGGACCTTTGGGGGGCAAGTCGCATCCGCCGGCTGCCGCATGCAGGTTCAGGCCGGGGGCGCGCCGCGGCGGATCGCGAACAGGTGGTCCACCGGGCCCCGGCCACCGCCGACCCCGAGCGCGCGCCCGGCCTGCAGCCCCTGCCACACGAACGCCTTGGCACGGCGTACCGCGTCGGCGACAGCGACGCCCTGAGCCAGCAGCGCGGCGATGGCGGCCGACAGCGTGCAGCCCGTGCCGTGGGTATGCGGGGTGTCGATGCGGGGGCTGGCGAAGGTCTCGCAGCCGGCCGCGTCCGCCAGCACGTCAACCGCCTCGGCGCCGCCGCCGTGACCGCCCTTGACCAGTACCGCGCGGCAGCCCAGCGCCAGCAGGGCGCGGGCCTGGTCGCGCATGTGCGCCTCGCTCTCGGCCTTGGCGGCGCCCAGCAGCACGGCCGCCTCCTCCAGGTTGGGCGTCACGAGGGTGGCGAGCGGCGCCAGGGCGCTCCTGAAGGCGCCGATGGCGTCCGGCTGCAGCAGCACGTCGCCACCGGTGGCCACCATGACCGGGTCGACGACCAGGTCGAGTCGCGGCAGCGCCCGCAGTCTGCGCGCCACCGTTTCCACGATGGAGGCGTCGGCCAGCATCCCGGTCTTGATGGCGCGCACGTCGAGGTCGGACAGCACCGAATCGAGCTGTGCCGCGACGAAGCCGGCAGAAACCGCTTCCACGCCCTGCACGCCGCGCGTGTTCTGGGCGGTGAGGGCGGTGACGACGCTGGTGCCGTAGACGCCGAACGCGGAGAAGGTCTTGAGGTCCGCCTGGATGCCGGCGCCGCCGGAGCTGTCGGAGCCGGCGACGGTGAGCGCGATCGGCGTGCGCGCCGGCCCAGGCCGGCCCGATGGCGCGGAGTCGCTCATTTCACGCCTTCCTTCAGGATCTCTTTCTGCAGCTCCTTGGGCGTGAGCAACTCTTCGACCCGGCCGAGCCCCGGCATGTTGTCCAGCATCCAGGTGCCGAACGAATTGAGCGAGCCGGTCAGCATCAGGATGCCCGCCGCCACCAGCAGGAGGCCCATCGCCTTCTCCACGCGGCCCAGGTGGCGGCGGAAGCGCTTGAGGAACCCGAGGAACGGGCCGATCGCCACGGCGGCCAGAACGAAAGGAATGCCGAGCCCGAGCGAATAGACGAGCAGAAGCCGCACGCCGGCGCCGAGGCTGGCCTCGTTGGCGGCCACGGCGAGCACGGTCGCCAGCACCGGCCCGATGCAGGGCGTCCAGCCGAAGGCGAACGCCAGCCCCATCACGTAGGCACCCGCCAGGCTGGCGCCCGCGCTGTCGGTATGGAAGCGCGCCTCGCGGTAGAGCAGCGGCACGCGCAGCAGCCCGAGGAAGTGCAGTCCGAACAGCACGATGACGATGCCCGCCACCACCGCCAGCTCGCTCTTGTGCGCCTGGATCCACTGCCCCAGCACGGACGCTCCGGCGCCGAAGCCGACGAACACCGTCGTGAACCCGAGCACGAAGAACACCGCCGCCAGCACCACGCGGCGCCACAGGCGCGCGTCGATCTCCTCGCGGCCCGCGAGCTGGTCGAGCGTCGTGCCTCCCAGATAGGTGAGGTAGGGCGGCACCAGCGGCAGCACGCAGGGCGACAGGAAACTCGCCAGCCCGGCGAGCGCGACGAAGAAGTGGATGTAGATCTGCGTCAGCATCCTGTCCTGGAGGCGCGGGGCACATGCCGTGGCCGAAGCGCCGGTGCCGACTGACATAAGGCGCGCGCCCGACAAGGGCAAGCCGCGCCGCACGCCGGCCTGGCCAAGGGATACAGGCTCACGTCTTGCCCCCCGCCGATACCGATGGCCCCGCGACCGTCCGAGCGCCGGCACTGGGGTGCGGATGCAGCGAAGCCGATCTCCGACACCCCGCCCGATTGGTGGACAGGCCAGCCAAGAATCGAGCGGCCGCCGCCCTCCGGGTCTGACACC
>DATBKR010000353.1:0-5795 GCA_036555805.1 Hyphomicrobiaceae bacterium
TCATCTGCGCAGATTGGTGGAGTTTCAGCGCGAAGCCGCTGGCATCAGGAGCTGGCTTGCATCGCTCCCATCGAACGTTGTGGCCGATCAGTCAACGAATCTCGGGCGAATGCTGCTCTGGGCCAAGAATCGCCTCGCCGACCTTGAGATGCGTACGACGGTGGACGCTGCATCCGCTGAGTTGGACGGAATGGCACTCTTTCCCGAGGTAGACGAGCTGCACGATCCGCTTGGCGACCCACCGGAACGGAAGGGATACCTATGGTGATTTCTGGCCGTTGAATCCTTTGCGGTAGTTCCCCAGTCCGCGCTGGTCGCACGCTGGCAGACTCACGGAGATGCTGATAGCAGCTACAGTCTGCCGTTTTGATACGTGGGCGATTGACATTAGCCATTCGGGCGAGCCAAGGTCGCTGCTACAACCCCTGGGGGGCAATCCATTCGTTACGGGCCTCTTGGGGCGCGATTGCCGCGCTTCGCACAGATTTTGTTTGCGCCATTCGAATGCCCGGGCGTGTTGTCTTGCGAATCAAGTGGCTTCGGAATGGGGATTGGCCGTCGTCATCACGGCAAAGCACTCGGACAAAATCGGCTATGCGGGCAGACGAGGGTAGACATCGAGATTTGCCGATCCGGGCCATCTCTGAGACCGTAGGGGAGCAGTTGATGAAGGGGGCGGCGTCTCGCCCGTATCTTATGTCCTTTGGGGCGGGTGGCCTGTTCATCAATGAATCGGTCGCCGTCGCTCGGCAGCACCGGGCCGGCGGCGACTGGGAAGCAACCCTGGTCACCGCTCAGCATGGTGGGGCGTTCCCAGTGCGAAAGGCGAGTTCGGCGAGGCGGTCGATCCGGGAAATCGTCAATCGGCTGAGGTGGCTCTCTGCCGATGAGTTCGCACTGCTCATAGAGGGAGAGCGAAGCGAGCAAGCTGCGCTCCTGTGGCTGGCGGCGTGTCGCGCCTATCGGTTCATCGGCGAGTTTGCCGTGGAGGTGCTGAACGAGCGATTCTTGTCGTTCCGCACTGACCTGACCTATGATGACTTCGACATCTTCCTATCGGCCAAAGAGCAATGGTCACAGCGATGTGGGATGGAAGATCAGCCTCGACCGTGGTCTCGACATCTTCCAGAAGTTTGAGATGGGCAACGCTTTCAACCTTGCCAATCGTCTGCAATCCTACCGCCAAGTCAAAGCGTTTGAGGTGACATATCTGCGCGCCCAACCGTAGTTGTCGGCGTCACGAACCGCGATGCCCCTGAAACATCCAAGTCGCAGTAATCGCCAATTTGTTGAGTTCAGGATTCCTGTTGAAACCACTGCCCGCGAGCAGCCGCTCGCTTGAATAGCTGCGAGGGAATGAATGCAGCGCTATGTTCCAGTGGAGCGGCGTTTCTCGGAGTATCAACCGCAAGACGAGGATACCGGCGGTTGGACGCCTGTCTTCGGCTCCTCTCTCTACTCGCCCTATACTTGGAAGGACGTGCTCGGTCATCGATGCACGGTGGTGATCGCACCGAGCGGGACGGGCAAGACGGAAGAGTTCAAGCAGCAGGCCGAGAGGCTGCGCGAGCAGGGTAGGGCGACGTTCTTCTGTCGCCTCGAGGATTTGGCGAGCCTGCCGGTCGTGAACAGCCTTGAGATCGGCGAGAAGGTGGAGCTCGAAGCGTGGCTGGCCAGTGCGGACGACGGCTGGTTCTTCCTGGATTCGGTTGACGAAGCGAAGCTGGTGAACCTGCATCATTTCAGGCGGGCCATCGACACGTTCATCGACGCGATTGCGCCGCACCGAACACGCATCCACGCCGTTATATCCAGCCGCCCTCATGCGTGGGGCGCCTATGACGCGGAGATGCTGTGTGCGCGTTTGGATTTGTCGCTTAATGACAAGGCGGATGACGAAGGCGCCGAAGACGAGGAGTCGGAGGATGCCGTCGGGATCGACAGCGTGCTGGATGAGGCAGCACAGAGCAAGAAGAACCCAAAGAGGAGGCGCGAACGCCTGCATATCCTGCGGCTTGCGCCCCTTGGATGGTCGGAGATCCGCGTGTTCGCGAAGGCATGCGGCGTCACTGACGTGGATGCCTTCATGGAGGATGTGGAAGGAAGCAATGCCGACGCGCTTGCGAGCCGGCCGGAAGAACTGCAGGGCTTGATCGACGACTGGCGCGCACACAAGCGCATTGGGAGCTACCACAGCGTCGTCCTGGGAAATGTAACTCGGCGGCTCAAGGAGACCAATCCACGTCACCAGCAGGTCGCGCTGCTGACGGCGGAACGAGCTATGGTTGGTGCGGAGCGCCTGGCGGCCGGAGGTGGCGCGCGACAATCAGGATGAGACTCCAGCGACAATCAGGATGAGACGGGCGCCGGGGGTGGGCTGACGGAGGGAGGGCGTAGCCCGACCGGAGGCAGTCCACCCCCGGTGGCGCGATTTTCCCCAGGTTTTCCCCTGGAGGCGGGACGCGATCTGGCGGTCGAGGCGGTCAGGCGCAGCATCCGATTCTTCATCACAGAAGGATCGCTGCTTGCCTGGCCAGCACGTCACCGACTGCCAGACGAGGTTGTTCATGAAGTCCCGTCAGACCAGTGCCCCCGCCATCGCTGCTGCGAAGGCCGGGTTCTCCCGCGCGACCGGCTATCGGATCGAAGCGGATCCGCGCCTGCCCTCGCAGAAGAAGACGCCCAGAGGCCGGCGGCGGCCCGATCCACTCGTCGATGTGTGGGACGCCGAGATCGTACCGATCCTGACGGCGGCGCCCGGCCTGCGCGCCATCGCAGTGCTGGCCGAGATCCGTCGCCGCCATCCCGAGATCAGCCCCGGCGTCCGCCGCACGCTGGAGCGGCGCATCCGCACGTGGCGGGCGCTGGCCGGGCCCGAGCAGGACGTGATGTTCCGGCAGGAGCATCCGCCCGGGCGTCTGGGCCTGTCAGACTTCACCGACACGAGCGAGCTGGGCGTCACGGTCGCCGGCGTCGTGCTGGTGCATCGGCTGTACCACTTCCGCCTCGCGTTCTCGGGCTTCGCGCATGCCCATGTCGTGCTCGGCGGCGAGAGCTTCGTGGCGCTCGCCGAGGGCTTGCAGAATGCGCTGTGGGCACTCGGCGGCGTGCCACAGGAGCATCGCAGCGACAGCCTGTCGGCGGCGTTCTGCAACCTCGATCGTGACGCCCAGGAGGACCTGACGCAGCGCTACCAGGGCCTGATGCGCCACTACGCCATGACGCCGTCGCGCAACAACCTCGGCGTCGCGCACGAGAACGGATCGATCGAAAGCCCGCATGGCCATCTGAAGCGGGCGCTGGAGGACGCGCTGCTGCTGCGCGGCTCCAGAGACTTCGACGACCTCGATGCCTACCGCCGCTTCGTCGACGAGATCGTCGGCCGGCAGAATGCCAACAACCGCAAGCGGATCGAGCTGGAGCGCCCCGCTCTGGCGGCGCTACCGAAGCGGCGCACCGCCGACTTCGAGGAGAAGGTCGTCACGGTCACCTCGAGCGGCGGCTTCATCCTGCGGCGCGTGTTCTACACCGCGCCGTCCAGGCTGATCGGCCATTGCCTGCGCGTCCACCTCTACGACGACCGGCTCGAGTGCTTCCTCGGCGCAACGCCGATGATGACGCTGCGGCGCGGGCGGCAGCCGTCGCCTGACAAGAACGGCCACGTCGTGGATTACCGGCACGTCATTCATGCCCTGCGCAAGAAGCCGATGGCGCTGAACAATCTGGTCTATCGCGACCAGTTGTTCCCCCGACCGGCCTATCGAAAAGCGTTCGAGACGCTGTGCACCGAGCTGGGCGACAAGCGCGCCTGCAAGGTGACGGTCGAGTTGCTGGCGCTGGCGCACGATCGCGCCTGCGAGGCCGAGTTGGCGCTGGTGATCGATGCCGATCTCGACGCCGGTCGATTGCCCGACCTCGCCGCCCTTCGAGAACGGTTCGGGCCGAACCCGGGCTCCGTGCCGGTGATCGAGGTGGAGTTGGCGCCACTCAACCTCTACGACGAGCTTGCAGCCGTTCACGCCATTGCGCCGACCTCCAGCCTGGAGGTCGTGGCATGACGAAGTCCAACACCGTCGACGCGGCTCGCGTCGAGCTGCTTCTGAGCGAGCTGCGTCTGCCCGGCATCAAGCTGATGTGGGCCAAGCTCGCCGAGCAATCCGACAAGGAAGGCTGGCCGGCAGCCCGCTTCCTCGCTGCACTCGCCGAGCACGAGATGGTCGATCGTGGTCGACGCCGCATGGAGCGCCATCTGGCCGAGGCGCGGTTGCCCGCTGGCAAGACGCTCGCCACATTCGACTTCGACAGCGTGCCGATGGTCTCCAAGGCGCAGGTGATGGCGCTGGTCGCTGGCGACGAATGGCTGGCGAAGGGTGCCAACATCCTGCTGTTCGGGCCACCGGGCGGGGGCAAGAGCCATTTGTCGTCGGCGCTCGGTCTTGCCCTGATCGAGAATGGCCGGCGCGTGTTCTTCGCCCGCACCACCGATCTCGTGCAGCGGCTGCAGATCGCGCGGCGCGAGCTCGGGCTGGAGAGCGCCATCGCCAAGCTCGACCGCTACGACCTGCTGATCCTCGATGACCTCGCCTACGTCACCAAGGATCAGGCCGAGACCAGCGTCCTGTTCGAGCTGATCGCCGCCCGCTACGAGCGCCGCTCGATGCTGATCACGGCCAACCAGCCGTTCGGCGAATGGGGCAAGATCTTCCCCGACCAGGCAATGACGTTGGCGGCGATCGACCGCCTCGTGCACCACGCCACCATCCTGGAGATCAACGTCGAGAGCTATCGCCGTCGCGAGGCCCTCGATCGAAAACGCGGCCGCGGCCGGCCCGCGACGCACGCGACCGCAAAGAAAACAGAGAAGTCCGAAGACTGATTGACGTTGCGCGGCAATCAAACGCGCGACAATCAGAGAAAACGCTTGCGGCGTCCGAGAATCGCAACGATCATGATCCCGCTATCGGCCGCCGCATCCCATCCAGATCGCCGCCGCCGGTCTTACCCAGATTGACGCGCCATAGAGCAGCGCCGCTCATTGAGATCCACGGCGTGTGCATTGGTGGCGCACGCCCACGGAACCACCAGTAGAACGCCTGCATACACCCAACGCTTCTTCGCCAACCGCATCTGTCTGCCCCCTTGCCAATCATGCGCTCACATCAACTCCCGACCGGGACCCATCAGCTGTTCTCCCCGTACTTTCCTCATCGTCTCGCGTGCTCAATTAGTATATTGATCGCTTTCGCCGCCCTCTCTGCCGTGGCAGCATCACAGAACTTAATGAAGGAGACGGTTTCCAGACGGCGGATCGGGCGGAGCAGCTTTGTCCTATACTCGACGCAGCTCCGCTCTCCATTTGTACAAACCAGTTCCACGATGTCTCCCAAGCTCAATGCCTTGAGGAGTTTTTTATACTCCGCCGCATAAGTTGTGTACGACTTGGCTCGGGATGTCCTGTTGACGTCTCTGAGATGGACCAGCATCATACCTATGCCCTTAGTTCAGCCGGAATCGTGAGTTAGGCATGGTTCAACAAGGAGTTGGGCCATGACTGAGCACAGTCGAGACGATCTGTGGCGGGATTTCCCGATGACGGCGACGGAGTTCGAGCGGCGGTTTGCGACCGAGGAGGACTGCCGGGCGTACTGGATCAAGGCACGCTGGGGCGGCAAGCCGGCGTGCGCGCGCTGCGGCTCGACGTACGTGTGGCCGATCCGCGACGGCACCACGTTCGAGTGCCGCGACTGCGACCATCAGACGAGCCTGACCTCGGGCACGCTGCTGGAGAAGACGCG
>DATBKR010000354.1:0-2967 GCA_036555805.1 Hyphomicrobiaceae bacterium
GCGGCCGCCGAGCTCACCGTCTTGGCGCACCAGCCGACGCGCATGGTCTGCACCTGGGCGCCCGCGGGACCGGCGGCGATGGCGACGGCGAGGCCGAGAATGAGGGCGGCCGTCCAGGCGATCGAGCGCTGCATCAGTAGATCTCTCCTTTGGTTTGGCTTGCTTCGTTGACATCGGTATCGCGCGAGCTGTCCCAGAACAGCACGCGCCGCCGCGCCAGCGCGACGGCGCCGTTCAGGATCAGGCCGAGGACCGACAGAATGAACAGGATGGAAAACTGCCCGGCCACGTCCATCGTGAAGCTCATGCTCTGCATCAGCATGCCGAGCCCGCGCTCGGAGCTGATCAGCTCGGCGACGATGGCGCCGATCAGCGCGAAGATCATGGCGATCTCCAGCCCGGCGAAGATGTAGGGCAGGGCATTGGGGAGTTGCAGCATGCGGAAGATCTGCCAGCGCGAGGCCGACAGCGAGCGCATCAGGTTCACCCGGTCCTCGTCGGCCGAGCGCAGCCCCACGATGGTGTTGACCATCAGCGGAAAGAACGCGACCAGCCCCGCGCTCACCACCTTCGAGGTGAGGCCCAGCCCGAACCAAACGAGGATCAGGGGCACCAGAGCCACCTTGGGCATCGCCTGGAACATGATGATGATGGGGTAGAGGTAGTATTCCACGGTGCGCGACAGCGCCACCACGGTGCCGAGCAGGAAGGCCAGCGCACAGCCCGCGGCGAAGCCCAAGAGCGTCTCGGAGATGGTCGCCCAGAGGTGGCTGACGTAGAGGTTGCTGGCGATGCCGTTGTACATCGCGTAAGCGATGGTGGAAGGCGCCGGCACGATGTAGGCCGGCGTCTTGAAGTAGACGACCGCCCCCTCCCACGCCGCCACCAGGACGGCGATGAACAGAAGGCGGAGCACGAACGAGACAGGTCCGCGGCGCATCAGTCGAGCCCTCCTCCGCCGGGATTGAGCGCGGCGCGAACGCGCCGCACGTAGGCGCCGAACCGCTCCGTGTTCATGACGTCGAGCCTGCGCGGCCTGGCCAAGTCGACGGCGAACTCGTCGCCGATGCGGCCGGGTCGCGGCGTCATGACGATCACGCGGTCGGCCAGAAACACGGCTTCCGCGGTGGAATGGGTGATGAACAGCACGGTCTTGCGCCGCTCCAACCAGATGCGCTGCAGCTCTACGTTCATGGTCTCGCGCGTCATGGCGTCGAGCGCGCCGAAGGGCTCGTCCATCAGCAGGATGGCCGGGTCATGGATGAGGGCGCGCACGATGCCGACCCGCTGCTGCATGCCGCCCGACAGCTCGCGCGGATAGCGGTCCTCGAAGCCCGACAGACCCACCAGATGAATGAGCTCCAGCGCGCGCTTCTTCATCTCGGACGGATCGAGACGCTGCACATCGGCCGGCAGCATGACGTTGCCCAGCACGCTGCGCCAAGGGAACAGCACCGGCGACTGGAACACGACGCCGATGTCGCGCCGCGGACCTCGGATCGGCGTGCCCTTGAGGTGCGCCTCGCCTTCGGTCTGGGGCAGCAGGCCGGCCAGCACCTTGAGCAGCGTGGACTTGCCGCAGCCGGAGGGGCCCACCACGACGATGAACTCGCCCTCGGCCACGCTGAACGAGATGCCGCTGAGTGCCAGGACGCCCTTCTCGCCGCGGCCGTACTTGAGCGAGAGCCGGCGGACGGAGATCACTCCGTCAGCCGCAGCCCCGCGGAAGGCGGAATCCAGCTTGGCGTCCAAATCCTCCTCCCTTCGGCGCTTCTCCTTTTGCCGCGGGTGCGGGCCCGCGGTCGATTGGTACAAAGTGTCAACCGGCACAGCCGCCGATGTCCAGACTTCAATTTCGGGGGGAGGCCCAACGGGAGCACTGGCGTTCTCCAACAAATTCGCGTAGGGTGCGATTGGTGTTGCCAGCGAAGGAGACGCAGATGGCCGACGTTGCCGCCATCGCAGTGAAGCCGGGCCTTTCAGCCAAGGCCGAGGTGCGCGCTCTCCTCGACCGTCTGCCCGACAGCGTCACCCTGGAGGACATCGCCTATCACCTCGACGTGGTGATCAAGGTCCTGGAGGCGGAGGCCGATGCGAGTGGAGACATTTCCGACGAGGAGATGCAGCGGCAGTTTGCACAATGGCTCGCCGAGTAGCGTGGCGCAGGAAGGCGCGCTCAGACATAGCGTCCATCAGGAAATATATAGCGCGCGACTCCCCTACCAATGCCAAGAAGGTCGTGGCAGCCATCCAGCAGGCCGCGGATCGGCTCGTCGACTTCCCGTACAAGTTTCGCATGATTCCGGAATTCCAGGATCCGGATCGGCGCGAGACCTTCGTCTATCAGTATCGGATAATGTATCGTGTCGAGCCGAGCCGCATCCGGATACTGCGCGTGGTGCACGGCCGGCGCCTGCTCAGCAACGTGCCGGGAAGCTTCGAGGAGGCGCCGGTGGCGGAATACGGCGCGGCATGAGCACACCAAATCACGACTGGTCCGCTGATGTGTTCCGCGCCATGCAGGCGCGCAGCATCGCCACCGTGTGTACTGTCCCGGATGGCGGGCTCACCCGACTCCTCAGGATGGTTGAGGCGGAGGCCGGCATGCGCCTCGTCACGCTTTCCACCGAGCCCGAGGGCATCGGCATCGCCACAGGCTGCTGGCTCGGCGGCGGGCGCGCCATGATCGCCATGCAGTCGTCGGGCGTCGGCAACTGCATCAATGCGCTGGGGCTGCCTGCGGCCTTCCGCGCGCCCTGCCTGATGCTGGTGACGATGCGCGGGCAATGGGGCGAATTCAACCCGTGGCAGGTGCCGATGGGGCAGGCGACGCGGCCCGCGCTGGAAGCCGTTGGCGTCAAGTGCTTCCCTGTAGACACGGCCGAGGAGGTGGGCGAGACCTTTGCCGCCGCCGCCGATCTCGCCTTCCATACCCGCGTCAGCGCCGCCGTGCTGGTGAGCCAGCGC
>DATBKR010000355.1:0-2817 GCA_036555805.1 Hyphomicrobiaceae bacterium
AGCTTCGCCGAGGTCGTCCGGCTGGTGGCCCTGAACTGGGTGGAACTGACCCAGGGACCGATGGCCCTCAACAACATCCCCTATCTCTGGTTAGGCATTCCCGGCCTCATCGAGATCTCCTTCCTCAGGAAGCCCGCCAACTACTACCTGGTGCTGGCCGTCGCGATCGTCTGCTACGTCATCATTCGCAGGCTCGTCCACTCCCGCGCCGGCCGCGCCATGATCGCGCTGCGCGAGAACGAGCCGCTCGCCGCTTCCATCGGGGTGGATGTGACGCGCTACCTCGTGCTCGCCACCGTGGTTTCGGCCGCCATGGCCGGCGCGGCCGGAGCGCTCTACGCCCACTACGTGCGCATCGTCGATCCCGACGTATTCCTGTTCATCTACACGGTGACGATGGTCATCATGGTGGTGACGGGCGGCAAGGGCACGCTGGCCGGGCCCGTGGTGGGCGGTGCGATCTTCGGGCTTCTCCCCGAGGCGCTGCGCTCCTTCGCGATCGCCCCCGAGATGCAGTGGGTGATCTACGGCGTGCTGATGGTGCTCGTGGTCTATTTCCTGCCCGCGGGCATCGTACCCGCCGTCAACGGTTGGTGGGAGCCGCGCACGGTCGATGCGGCCGGCGCCGGGCACCCGCAGCCGGCACCCGAGGCGGCGCCGTGAGCCCGCCAGCTGCAGGTTCCGAGCTGGCCGTCGACGGCCTGACCATCCGCTTCGGCGGCCTCATCGCGGTCGAAGGCATGAGCTTCGAGGTCCGCGAAGGCGAGGCACTGTCGCTCATCGGGCCCAACGGCGCCGGCAAGACCAGCGCGTTCAACGCCATCACCGGCTACATCCAGCCCCACGGCGGCACCATCACGTATCGCGGCACGCGGCTCAACGGGCTCAAGCCGAACCGCATCGCCGAGCTGGGCGTGGTGCGCACGTTCCAGAAGACCAGCGTGTTCATGGGGCAGAGCGTACTCGACAACGTGCTGCTCGGCCTGCATCTGGCCTCGAAGCAGAGGCCGCTCTCCGTCATCCTCGGCCTGCCCTCGGTCGCGCGCGAGGAGAAGGCCCTGGCGCTGGAAGCCAGGCGCATCCTTCGCTTCGTCGAGCTCGACGCGCGCTCCACCCAGCTCGCCTCCGCCCTTCCTTACGGCGAGCTGCGGCTGCTGGAGGTGGCCGTCGCGCTGGCGGCCAAACCGAAGCTGCTGCTGCTCGACGAGCCCGTCTCCGGCATGAACCCGGCCGAGACCCAGAGCTTCATGAACCTGCTGGCCAAGATCCGCGCGCTGGGCGTCACTATCCTCCTGGTGGAGCACGACATGAAGATGGTCATGGGCGTGTCCGACCGCGTCATCTGTCTCAACCACGGCCGCATCATTGCCAGCGGTGCGCCGGCCTCGATCCAGCGCGACCCGCAGGTGATCCGCGCCTATCTGGGCGAGAGGTACGCGCGTGCTCAGGGTTGAGGGGCTCGTGTGCCGCTACGGCAAGGTGGCCGCCGTGCGCGGGCTGTCGCTGGAGGTGCGCCAGGGCGAGCTGATCTCGCTGATCGGCGCCAACGGCGCCGGCAAGACCACCACGCTCAAGGCGATCTCGGGCCTGCTGCGGCCCGCAGAGGGGCGCATCGCCTTCCAGGGCGAGGACATAACGCACGCTACGCCGAAGCGCATCCTGGAGCTGGGCATCGCCCACTGCCCCGAGGGCCGGCGCGTGTTTCCGCACATGAGTGTGCTGGAGAATCTGGAGATGGGCTGCTACCTGCGCACCGACCGCGCCGGGATCGCCGCCGACATGGCGCGGCGGTTCGAGCGCTTCCCGATCCTCCACGAGCGGCGCCACCAGGCCGCCGGCACGCTCTCGGGCGGCGAGCAGCAGATGCTGGCGATCTCGCGCGCGCTGATGTCGCGGCCGAAGCTCGTGCTGTTCGACGAGCCGTCCCTGGGCCTGGCGCCCAACCTGGTCGAGCGCACGTTCGACATCATCAGGGGCATCCGCGCCGAGGGTGTGACCGTCGTCATGGTGGAGCAGAACGCCTTCGCCGCGCTCGAACTGTCCGACCGCGCCTACGTGCTCGACCAGGGCCGGGCGATGCTGTCGGGCGCGGGACGGGAGCTGCTCGACAACCCCCACGTCAAGGCAGCGTATCTGGGAGGGTAAGGGGTCCGACCCCTCGCCTCCAACGAGCGTGTATTCCGCAACTGTGAATGCGAGGGGTCTGACCCCGTCTCACATATGGATCGGCCGCTTGTCCACCGCGAGCGCCGCCTCCTTCACCGCCTCGGTCAGCGACGGGTGGGCGTGGCAGGTGCGGGCCAGATCCTCGGCCGAGCCGCCGAACTCCATGATCACCGCCGCTTCGGCGATCATCTCGCTGGCCGCCGGGGCGATGATGTGCACGCCGAGGATGCGGTCGGTCCTGGCGTCGGCGAGGATCTTGACGAAGCCGTCGGTGGTCTTGTTGACCTTGGCGCGGGAATTGGCCGTGAAGGGGAACTTGCCGACATTGTAGGCTATGCCCGCCGCCTTCAGCTCCTCCTCCGGCTTGCCGACACTCGCAACCTCCGGAAAGGTGTAGATCACGTTGGGGATCGCGTCGTAGTTCACGTGGCCGGCCTTGCCGGCCAGGATCTCGGCCACCGCAATGCCCTCGTCCTCCGCCTTGTGGGCTAGCATGGGCCCCGCGATCACGTCGCCGATGGCGTAGATTCCGGGCACGCTGGTCTGGAAGTGGGCATCGACGACCACGCGCCGCTTGTTATCGAGCTTGACGCCCAGCCTCTCCAGCCCGAGGCCGTTGGTGTAGGGCACGCGGCCGATGGCGACCAGCAC
>DATBKR010000356.1:0-10513 GCA_036555805.1 Hyphomicrobiaceae bacterium
CGCGACGGTGAGGTAGTGTCCAAGCCCGATGGTCATGCGCCGCCGCTCCTCACAGTCCGAGCACGCGCACGGCAATGGCGATGGCGCCGACCACGGCAATCGTCACCCACACCCAGCGGCTGCCGCTGAAGAACTGTACGATCAAGTCCATGAGTGCTGCCTCACCTCGAAGCGCGCGCCGGCGGAACGGCGGCCGTCCCCGGTGCCACCTTGATGACCTTGATGGCCGCGCTCCTGCGGCGTGCCACCTGCGCGGCGATGGACTGGCGCTTCACGCCCTCCTTGTGGCGCAGCGTCAGCACGATGGCACCGATCATGGCCACCAGCAGGATCAGGCCGGCGCCCTCGAAGTAATAGGCGTATTTGGTGTAGAGCACCCGGCCGATCGCCTCCGTGTTGGCAATGCCCGAGCCGACCGGCGGGATGGGCGCCGATGGCGTTGCCAGGCTGCCCGGCGCGATGACGGTCGTGAGCACCACCATCACCAGCTCCAGGCCCACGATGATCCCGATGAGGGCGCCGAGCGGTGCGTATCGGATGAAACCGGCGCGCAGGGCGGCGAAGTCCACGTCGAGCATCATCACCACGAACAGGAACAGCACCGCGACGGCGCCGACGTAGACGACGACCAGGATCATCGCCAGGAACTCGGCGCCGAGCAGCACGAACAGTCCCGCCGCGTTGAAGAACGCGAGGATCAGGTACAACACGGCGTGCACGGGGTTCTTGGCCCAGATCACCATGACGGCCGCCGCCACCATGACGACGGCGAACAGCCAGAAGAACGCGGCGGCGACGGTCATGCCGGGCCCTCCAGGCGCGCGCCGCGCGAATTCCCTCTCCCCGTTTGCGGGGAGAGGGTTGGGGTGAGGGGCAGCCCCAGGCTATGCGTTCGGAGTGCGAGGCCGCCCCCCACCCCAGCCCTCTCCCCGCGCTGTCGGAGCGCGAGTGAAGGCTGGAGTAGCGCGGGGAGAGGGAGCCGCATCTGCATCATCACGATCGTCTCACCTGTACGGGGCGTCGAGCGCGATGGCCTTGGCGATCTCGCGCTCCCAGCGGTCGCCGTTGGCCAGCAGGCGCTCCTTGTCGTAGTAGAGCTCCTCGCGCGTCTCGGTGGCGAACTCGAAGTTCGGGCCCTCGACGATGGCGTCAACCGGACACGCCTCCTGGCACAGGCCGCAGTAGATGCACTTCACCATGTCGATGTCGTAGCGCGTGGCGCGGCGGGTGCCGTCGTTGCGGCGCGGGCCGGCCTCGATGGTGATGGCCTGGGCCGGGCAGATCGCCTCGCACAGCTTGCAGGCGATGCAGCGCTCCTCGCCGTTGGGGTAGCGGCGCAGCACGTGCTCGCCGCGGAAGCGGGGCGAGAGCGGCCCCTTCTCATAAGGGTAGTGGAGCGTCGCCTTGGGCTTGAAGAAGTAGCGCAGCGACAGGGCGAGCGCCGAAGCGAACTCCTTCAGAAACAGCGAGCTGACGACTTGCGATACGGCCATGATGTCTTTGCCGATGTTTGGCCCTCAGGGTGCGAGCCCGAAGTACTGCAGGAAGCCGGCTACTGCCACCACCATGATCAGGGACAGCGGCAGGAACACCTTCCACCCCAGGCGCATGAGCTGGTCGTAGCGATAGCGCGGCACGAACGCCTTGACCATCGCGAACATGAAGAACACCAGCACCAGCTTGAGCGCGAACCACACCACGCCGGGCACCCAGGTGAAGGGCTCCGCCGCGACCGGCGGCAGCCAGCCACCGAGGAACATGACGGTGGTGAGCGCACACATGGTCGTGATGGCCACGTATTCGCCCAGCATGAACAGAAGGTAAGGCGTGGACGAATATTCCACCATGAACCCGGCCACCAGCTCCGACTCGGCTTCCGGCAGGTCGAACGGTGGCCGGTTGGTCTCGGCCAGGGCCGAGATGAAGAAGACGAGGAACATCGGGAACAGCCCGAGCCAGTACCAGTCCAGCACCGAGCTGGGCAGGCCCCAGCGCGTGCCGAGGCCGATGCGTTGGGCGTTGACGATCTCCGTCATGTTGAGCGAGCCGGCGCACAAGAGCACCGTGATGATGACGAAGCCGATGGAGACCTCGTAGGAGACCATCTGCGCGGCGGAGCGCAGGCTGCCCAGGAACGCGTACTTCGAATTGGAGGCCCAGCCGCCCATGATCACGCCGTAGACGCCCAGCGAGGAGATGGCGAACAGGTAGAGTACGCCGACGTTGATGTTGGAGATCACCCAGGTTCCCCAGCTGTCCTGGTTGACCGGGATGACGGCCCAGGCGGCCAGCGCCAGCACGGAAGCCACGATGGGGGCCAGTAGAAACACGCCCTTGTCGGCGCCGGCCGGGATCAGCGGCTCCTTCAACACGAACTTCAGGAGGTCGGCGAACGACTGCAGGAGTCCGAAGGGCCCCACCACGTTGGGGCCGCGGCGCAGCTGCACCGCCGCCCACACCTTGCGGTCGAACAGGATCAGGAACGCCACGCCGATCAGCAGGACCACCAGGAGCAGGACGCTCCAGAAGATAATGATCAGCAGCGGCCACAGGTCGTCGATGAGCGGGCGGAGCGTGCTCTGCCAGATGTCCCAGACGCTATCCATGCGTGCCCGTGGTCCTCTGCGCCGCGGCGTGCTTCATGGCGCTCAGCTCGGCCATCACGGCGGACGCGCGCGCAATCGGGTTGGTGAGGTAGTAGTCCGCCACGGCCGCGCTGAAGGGCTCCGTCCCCAGCGTGCCGCCGCGCGCGGCGAGGGCCTCCACGCCCTTGATGTCTGCCGGCTCGATCGAGTCGAGCCGCGCCAGCGCCGGTGCCACCCTGTACATGGCGGCGCGCAGGGCGGGCAAACTGTCGTAGGGCAAGCGCTGGCCGACATGGGCGGAAAGGGCGCGGATGATGGCCCAGTCGTCCTTGGCGTCGCCGGGCGGGAAGGCGGCGCGCGCCGTGAGCTGGACCCTGCCCTCGGTGTTGACGTAGGTGGCGCCCTTCTCCGTGTAGGCCGCGCCAGGCAGCACCACGTCGGCGCGCTCGGCCCCGGCATCTCCGTGGCTGCCCTGATAGATGACGAACGCACCGCCTAGCCGCGGCATGTCGATCTCGTCGGCGCTCAGGAGGTAGGCAACGTCGAGCCCCATGAGATCGAGGGTGCCGTTCTCGGGCACGAAGCCCAGATCCAGCCCGGCGACGCGCCCCGCAGCGCAATGGAGCACATTGAACGGGTTCCAGCCGGGGTCCTTCCCCTGAGCGGCGGCGAGCGCGATTGTGGCGGCTGCGGACAGCACTGCCTCGCCGTCGCTGCGGGCGGCCGCGGCCATGCCGACCATCACCATGGGCTGCTTGGCGCCGCGGAGCACGCCCGCGAAGCTGTGCTTGCCGTCGAGCACCTGCGCCAGCGTCTGCGGGCCGCTGCCCAGATACGCATAGGGATAAGTGAGGTCGGCCTGCCGGCCGATCAGGCCCACGGCCACGCTCGCCTGGCGCCAGCGCTTGCGGATGCGCGCATTGATGAGTGCCGCCTCCAGGCGCGGGTTGGTGCCGACCAGCAGGATGGCATCGGCCCCCTCGACGCCCTCGATGCCCGCGTTGAAGAGGTAGCTCGCGCGGCCCAATTCGGGATCGAGCTTGGCGCCGTCCTGCCGGCAATCGATGTTCTTGCAACCCAGGCGCGAGAGCAGGTCCTTGAGCGCGAACATCTCCTCGGCGCCGGCCAGGTCGCCGGCGAGCGCCGCGATGCGGTTCGGCTTGGCGGCCTTGAGCTTGGTCGCGACCAAGGCGAGGGCCTCGTCCCAGCCCGCCGGCTCCAGCCGGCCATTCTTGCGGATGTACGGCCGGTCGAGCCGCTGCACCTTGAGGCCGTCGGCCACAAAGCGCGTCTTGTCGGAGAGCCACTCCTCGTTCACGGCATCGTTGTTGCGCGGCAGGAAGCGCAGCACCTCGCGCCCGCGGGTGTCGACGCGGATGTTGGAGCCCACCGCGTCCATGACGTCGATCGACTCGGTCTTGCGCAGCTCCCATGGCCGGTAGATATAGGCCCAGGGGCGGTGCGTGAGGGCGCCGACGGGGCACAGGTCGTTCACGTTCGCGGACAGCTCCGACATCAGGCCGCGCTCGAGGTAGGTGGTGATCTCCATGTCCTCGCCGCGGCCGATGGCGCCCAGCTCCTCGACGCCGGCGACCTCGGTCATGAACCGCACGCAGCGCGTGCAGTGGATGCAGCGGTTCATGAAGGTCTTGATGAGCGGCCCCAGGTACTTCTCCTCGACGGCGCGCTTGTTCTCGACAAAGCGCGAGCCGCCGAAGCCGTAGGCCATGGCCTGGTCCTGCAGGTCGCACTCGCCGCCCTGGTCACAGATCGGGCAGTCGAGCGGATGGTTGATCAGCAGGAACTCCATCACGCCTTCGCGGGCCTTCTTCACCATCGGCGAGCGGGTATTGATGACCTTGGGGCTGCCGTCCTTGTTGGGGGGCAGGTCGCTCACGCCCATGGCGCACGAGGCCACGGGCTTGGGCATGCCCGCCACCTCGATCAGACACATGCGGCAGTTGCCGGCGATCGACAGGCGCTCGTGGTAGCAGAAACGGGGGATCTCCACGCCGGCCTGCTCGCAAGCCTGGATCAGCGTGACGCCGTCGTCGACCTCGATGGGCTTGCCGTCGATGATGAGCTGCTTGGGCATTCCGCTCTCGCGCCGCGAAGAGAGGCCGGAACAAGGATCGTTCCAAATCTCGCCCCGCTTCCTACACGGGCGGCGCATGCCGCGCTAGGGCGACAATTGGCGCGGGGGGGGGCGGCTGCGGGCGCGGGGGCGGAGCAATTTGCCGGGCACCGGGGGGTGATGCACCCCAGCGAGGCGAAGGAGGTCGACCTCAGCCCGCCAGGGGAGCCGGCCCGGCTCAGCCACCAAGCTCCTGCTCGACCTTCTTGAGGCGGCGCTCGATCCGGTCGAGCCGCTCGTTCATGGCGCGCTGCCAGGCCTCCGTTGTGTCGAGACGCGCCTCCAGCTTCCCCGACTTAAGCTGATTCAAAGTGGCCAGGCTGAGCGTGTGCTCGATGATCGGGCGGGAGCCATCCAAGCGCTTGTCGAGCTTGTCGAGGCGATGGCTGTGCTCTTCGAGCTTTGCCGAGATGCCCTGGAGCTCCGCGTGCATCTCACGCAGATGAGCAACCACGAGGTTATCGAGATCGTCAACCACGCAGGCCTCCTCGCATATCACGGCACAAAGATTTGCCCAGCCCCGTCGCGCCCTGCTCGCGGTCTCTGGCGCATCCTGTGAGCGATCGGACTGGCGGGGCAGCCTCAGCCGTCTCGCTCCTCCTCTACTTTTGTGACGCGGCGCTCAAGCTCATCCACCCGCTCGCGCAGGCGTCGCTGCTCTCCCTCGTTGAAATGCTGCAATTCGCGCTGCTTCATGGAAGTTGAGGTGCTCAGCACGAGCGTGTGACTGGCGACGGCGTGAAAGTCATCGAACCGCTCGTCCAACTGGTCAAACCGCCTGTCCATTTGCGCGAAGCGCTCGCCGATCTGAGCGAAGCGCTCCTGCATAAGGCTTGAGTGCCCAGCAAGGGTCGCGCGGATCTCCCGGAGCTGGAGCAGAACGAGATTGTCAGGCTCATTTGCCATTTTCGCAACCTCACTCTCATGATCCAACAGAAAATAGCGAAATGCCGGCGAGCTGGCAAGCCAAATCGAGTTTCGACATTGTGATGCGTTGTGTGGGCGGGCGCAGCCGCTGCCCGTCTGTCGGGGGAGCACGCGTTCCGGATCAGGAGGGCTGCTCGCCTCTGGCTCGCTGGGTCGCCGCAGAGCGCCTATTCCGCCGCCTGCTTGAGCTCGGCCCGGCGGCGGTCGATGCGGGCTTCGATGTCGCCGCGGAAATGGCGGATGAGACCCTGGATGGGCCAAGCGGCGGCGTCGCCCAGGGCGCAGATGGTATGGCCATCAACGCGGGTCGAAACGTCCCACAAAAGGTCGATCTCGCGCTTTTCGGCCTCGCCGCGCTCCATGCGCTGCAGCACGCGCCACATCCAGCCGGTGCCCTCGCGGCAGGGCGTGCACTGGCCGCAGCTCTCGTGCTTGTAGAAATAGGCGATGCGGCGGATGGCGGCGATGATGTCGGTGGACTTGTCCATGACGATCACGGCAGCGGTGCCCATGCCGGATTTCAACTTTGACAGCGTATCGAAATCCAAGGTCAACGTCTGGCACAAATCGGCCGGCAGGACCGGCATCGAAGAGCCGCCGGGGATCACCGCCAGCAGGTTGCCCCAGCCGCCGCGCACGCCGCCTGCGTGGCGCTCCAGCAGTTCCCGCAGGGGGACGCCCATCTCCTCCTCGACCACGCAGGGCTTCGCCACGTGGCCGGAGATCTGGAACAGCTTGGTGCCGGTGTTGTTGGGCTTGCCGATGCCGGCGAACCAGGTGGCGCCGCGACGCAGGATGTCCGGCACCACGGCGATCGATTCGACGTTGTTGACGGTGGTGGGGGCACCGTAGAGGCCCACATTGGCGGGGAACGGCGGCTTGAGCCTGGGCAGGCCTTTCTTGCCCTCCAGGCTCTCCAGGAGCGCCGTCTCCTCGCCGCAGATGTAGGCGCCGGCGCCGTGGTGGACGTAGAGGTCGAAGTCCCACCCGTGGATATTGTCTCTGCCGATCAGCCTGGCCTCGGAGGCCTCGGCCATCGCGGCCTCCAGGTGCTCGCGCTCGCGGATGAACTCGCCGCGCACGTAGATGTAGCAGGCGTGCGCCCGCATCGCGAACGAGGCGAGCAGCGCGCCCTCGATCAAGAGGTGCGGGTCGTGGCGCATGATCTCCCGGTCCTTGCAGGAGCCGGGCTCGGACTCGTCGGCGTTGATGACGAGGTAGCTGGGGCGAGGATCGTTCTTGGGCATGAACGACCACTTGAGGCCGGTGGGGAACCCGGCGCCGCCGCGGCCGCGCAGACCGGAATTCTTGACCTCGGCGATGATCCAGTCGTGGCCCTTGTCGATCAGCGCCTTGGTGTTGTCCCAGGCGCCGCGTGCCTTGGCCCCGGCCAGCCTCCAGTCCTGGAAACCGTAGAGGTTGCGGAAGATGCGGTCCTTGTCGGCGAGCGCCACGGTGGTCGATCCCTACTTGGCGTAGTCGAGGAGCGTGGTGGGCGCGCCCTCGGGGCACGAGGCCTGCCGGCCGGTCTGGGAGCCGGGTTTGGGCGGCTCGCCCCTGGCGTAGCCGTCGAGCACCTTCCCGAACAGCTCCGGCGTCAAGTCCTCGTAGGTGTCCTTGCCGATCTGCACCATGGGCGCGTTGGCGCAGCAGCCAAGGCACTCGACCTCCTCCCAGGAGAAGTTGCCGTCGGCCGAGACATGGTGCGGGTCGTGGTGGATGCGCCGCCGGCACACCTCCACCAGCGCCTCGGAGCCGCGCAGCATGCAGGGCGTGGTGCCGCACACCCACACGTGGGCCTTGCGGCCCACCGGGGCCAGCTGGAACATGGTATAGAAGGTGGCGATCTCGTAGGCGCGGATATAGGCCATGCCCAGCATGTCAGCCACCAGCCGGAGGGCCGGCTCGGGCAGCCAGCCGCCGTGCTGCTCCTGGGCGCGCCAGAGCAGAGGAATGACCGCGGAGGCCTGCCTGCCCGGCGGGTACTTGGCGATGGTGGCCTTGGCCCAGGCGGCGTTCTCGGGGGTGAACTCGAAGCCGGCGGGCTGGTCTGGACTGAGTCTGCGGACGGCCATCGCTGTCGTGGTGCCTTCGCGCTCGGATGCGGTTGCAGCGGTCCTTATAGGGGTTGATAGGGCGGTTGTCGCCCTTCTTTAGAACGTCCCCAGCGTCGCGGCAAACGCGGCAAAGTCGCTGCCCCCGGTGAGCTCCTGGCGCCGTGTGTCGGCCCAGCCATGTCCGGGCCGACATGCATCACCCGCCGTACGGCTTCGACGCAACGCGCCAGCAGAACCCAGCCAGCACGGCGCTGGCGATGCCGCAGCTGATGTGGAAGGCGACCTGAGGCACGGCTCCTGTCGACGTGACCGCGATCAGGCCGTCCGCAAAGCATACGGCGACGGCGGCGGTGAACCAAAGCGCGAGCGCGCGCCACTCGGCCAGGACCGCGAAGGCGACGGCCAGCAGGCCCAGCCACACGTTGCGCAGCCCGATGATGTAGTGCAGTTCGTATCCCGTCGGCCGGCCGGGCACGCCGAAGGTGCGCGCCGCAGACGGCGGGACGAGCAGGTAGCGGACGCCGATCACCGTAAGGAGGAGTCCTCCGATGACCGCGAGGGCGCATACCACCCTGCGCGTGGGCGCGCTTCTGGCTGAGATCATCCCTGGTCTCCCTCTCCGAACCTCGGCCTCGTCGGAGCCCCGCGCGAGTTCTGGGCTGGACCATGCCCGCAGTTGCCCGGTGCGCGCCGCGCACCCGCGATCGGCGCCGAGGCTCTGTCGTGTCAAAGACTCTCCCTATGCGGTTTTTGTACTATGCTGCAACGGAAGCTTCGTTTGCCAACGTCTTGAGTAGGAAAGGATGGACAAACCACCGAAGCGCCGATAAACGTGACCTTAAGGGTTGGGGGGTAGTGGTGAGACTCAATCGGAAGCGTCCGCCGCGAGCAAGGGGCATCCCCTGACGTCGCGGCAATTTCGCGGTATCGCCCGTTGAGACCCCCTGCCACTAAAAAGGAGGCGCATGCCGATTAGCATGCGACCCAGGAGCTTACTATGAGCTATTTGGGGTCCCCGGCGACCGCGGGTGTGGCTTGGCGTAACACGCCCCAGCGGGTTTTCACGTATGGCAACGTAGGGCCGATCACTGCAATCATGGATTGCGTGGTGATCGTTATTGCAAGCGTTGCGGCAGGCGTCGCCTACCACGCGGTGGTGCTGCGCACTCCCGGAGATATCGGAACTTTTGCCGGCGTCGGAAGCAACACGGCGCTGTTGTTCGTGCTCCTCGCGAAATCGCGGGGCATGTACCGTCCCGCGGCGCTCCTTTGGGCCTCGGAATGGCGGCGCATCCTCGCCTGCTGGGGGGCCGTAGTCCTGGCCATGGTTTCTTTCCTGTTCCTGCTGAAGATCGGGGAGAGCTTCTCGCGCGGTGCGATGCTTGGCTTCGCCGGGCTCGGTCCCAGCCTGCTGCTGGTGTCGCGTGCCGCCGTTGCCAACCGGCTTCGCAGCGCGCTGGCGCGCGGGCGCGTCGCCGGCAAGCGCGCCATCATGGTTGGAGAGCGCGAGGAACTCGATCACCGATCGGCCGCCAACCTGCTGCGGAAATATGCGATCCGCGAACTCGGCCGGTTCGAGCTGCCCGACGGGCGCAGCGACGACCGCTGGGTGAGAGAGGACAGCCTCGCCGTTCTGAGCGCCGCGGTCGATGCCGCGCGCGCGGAGCAGGTCGACGTGGTGCTGCTCGCCATGCGGTGGACCGACAAGGTGCGCTACGATCTCGTACGCGAGCAGCTGCGCGCGCTCCCGCTCCCGGTGGTGCTGCTGCCCGACCAGTCGGTGCGGTCGATCCTTACGCAGCCGATGGCCGAGATGGGGCCCGATATCGCCGTGCAGGTGCAACGCGCACCGCTCGGCTCATTCGAGCTGTCTTTGAAGCGCGCCGTCGACGTAATGCTGGCGGGCGCGGCGGTGGCCCTGCTGGCGCCGCTCCTGCTGATCGTGAGCACGGCTATCAAGCTCACGTCGCGCGGCCCGATCATATTCAAGCAGGACCGCCGGGGCTTTAACGGGCAGAAATTCAGGATCTACAAGTTCCGGACCATGACGGTCATGGAGAACGGCGCGAGGATCGCGCAAGCGCAGCCTAACGACAAGCGTGTCACCACGCTCGGTTCCTTCCTGCGCGCCACCAGCATCGACGAGCTGCCCCAGCTCTTCAATGTGCTGCGCGGCGAGATGTCGCTGGTGGGCCCCCGACCCCACGCGATCGCCCACGACGACGAGTATTCCAAGCTGATCGGCAACTATCCCTATCGGCAGCACGTCAAGCCCGGCATCACCGGCTGGGCGCAGGTCAACGGCTTCCGCGGGGAAACCGGGCGCATCGAGCTGATGGAGCAGAGGGTGGACCTCGACCTCTGGTACGTCAGCAACTGGAGCGTCTGGCTCGACCTGGCGATCCTGGCCCGCACCTGCGTGATGGTCACCCACGACACGAACGCCTATTGACCGCGGACGTGCCGAAGCGCGAGCCTTCCTCGACGAACACCTCGGTCACCCCGTAGTCGGCTTCGGCGGGGATCTGCAGCCAGCGCCCCTCGGGCGTGCGAGTGGCCTTGGGCACTACCGTCACGATCGGTTTGGCGCGCGTCGCCGCCACTGCCTCGGCCACGGTGCGGTAGCGCGCGAGCTTGGTGAGGTTCATGCGGGTGGCGAAGACCAGCGTGCGCGCGCCGGCCTGGGCCTCGGCGAGCGCCTGGCTCGGCGCGATCCAGAGCCCCTCCACGGACTCGCCGCCGTCGTGGGCGCCGAGCTGGTTCACCGGCGCCGCGATGAGGAAGAAATGCGTATCGAACCGCTTGGGCAT
>DATBKR010000357.1:0-5286 GCA_036555805.1 Hyphomicrobiaceae bacterium
ATGACGGGGGAGACCACGATGACGAGCCGCTCGGCGAGATCGGCGGGGGCCTTGAAGAAGTACTCCACCGCCACGAAGGTCTCGGGCTCGCGGTAGAGGCCGACGTGAGCGACGCGCGCGGTCGGCACCAGATCCAGCATACCCTCGACGAAAGTCATGCCGGCGCGCAGCACGGGCGCGAACACCAGCTTCTTGCCGGCGATCCACCGAGCCGTCGTGCGCACGAGCGGCGTCTCGATCTCCACCTCGGTGAGCGGCAGGTCGCGCGTCACCTCGTAGCACAGCAGCATGCCGATCTCTTTGAGCAGCTCGCGGAAGGACTTGGTCGAGCGCGCCTGGTCGCGGAGCAGGGTCAGCTTGTGCTGGACCAGCGGATGTTCGACCACGGTGACACCGTCCATGACCTGGCTCCCGGCGAGAGATCAGAAAACCGTGCCGTCGCTGACCACAGTCAGCGGCGGCGCGCCATTCGCCCGCAGCTCGCGGGCGATCTGCCGTCCGGCGGCCCACGTGCCGCCCTGCAGCACCTTGGCGAGCGGCAGCGCCTCGGCGCTCATCCCGAGCCGCTCCCGCACGATCGCCGCCAGGCGGTCGAGCAGCGCTACGGTCAGCGCGCGCCACTCCACAACCAGCGTCGAGTCGACCGCGTGCGCGTGCCGGGCCTCGGCGGGATCGCGCAGGACGAGCACGCCGGTGTCGATGAACAGGCCGCCGTTGCGATACTCGGCGAGGCCCGTGAGGCCATCGACCTCGGTCACTGCGAGGCCCGCGGCCTGCAGCGGCTCCAGCAGCGAGTAGGTGAGCCACTGCGAGAGCTTGTGCAGCGGCACCAGCCCGGAAGCGGCATCGCCGATCGTGAGCGCCGGATGGCGCCAGCAGTCGCCCAGCGGGACGCCGTCCAGCTCAAGCCTCGACGGCCATACCGGCCCAAGATGGCGGAGCACCGCCGACAGCACCGCAGGCGCGGCGACGGACCCCTCGCCCGCGTCCGCGCTCAGGTGATCGAACAGGCCACCCGGCCGCGGGCTGTCCGCCCGCGCGAAGATCTCGGGCGCCGCGGCGACGGTCGCGCCAAGACGGCGCAGCAACGCCACGCGTCCCTCCAGGCCGAGCAGGGGGTTGTCCGCATCGACCTGGAAATGCCGGCTCAGGGTCTCGGGGCTCATCGCCAGGAGGACCGCAGCATCCACCCGCAGCGGCCGGCGCGGATCGGATGAGAACGCTCCCGCCACAAACATGTCGAGGCCTGCGAGCGCCAGCCCCTCGGAGCGCCCTACGCGCGCGCCGCTTGCCGGATCGCGGTAGCTCCAGTCCGGCCCCGCACCGGCGTCGAGGAGGACGCTCACGGCGGCGAGGTCGAACTCCGCTCTGGCCCTTTCCTGCGCGTCGCGCCATTGGTGCGCACGTTGGACCTGCGCCCAACGGTCATCGCCGTCCATCGCGAAGTGGCGCCAGCGCGAATGGAAGGGCACGTCCAGCGTGGGGTAGGATTCGCGCGTGACTTGGATCACCAGACCGGCGGCATCCCGCAGCCGTGCCTGGTCGACACGGAAATGGTCGAGCTTCCCGCCCAGCCCCCGCGCCAGCAGGCGGTGCGCGCGCTCGCGTACCGCCTGGGCGCTCAAAAGCCAAAGGGCTGCTGCCGACATAGGCATCATATGGGGCAGCATATGGGGCCGCATGGGATGCAATCCAGTCTGCGGAGCCGGTCTCAGCTCTTGTCGAGGTCGCGGCCGACGGTGCCGGCCGGGTCCGGCAGCGCGGCCGTGGGCGCGCTGTAGTAGCCCGCGGCCTTCTTGGCCGCGATCTCCACCTGCGCGTCGGCAGGCACCAGTTCGTCCGGGATCGGCACCCGCTCGACGATCTCGATGCCTTGTCCCACCAGCGCATCGTGCTTCAGGTCGCTCATGGAGACGAAGCGGTCGATGCGCCTGAGCCCCAGCCAATGGATCGCATCGGGCATCAGCTGCTGGAAGCGCGCGTCCTGAACGCCGGCAACGCACTCGGTGCGCTCGAAGTAGGCGCTCGCCGCGTCGCCGCCGCGCTTCCTCGCGTTGTAGACGAGGAACTTGGTGACCTCGCCAAGCGCGCGGCCTTCCTTGCGGTTGTAGACGATGACGCCGAGCCCGCCCCGCTGCGCCTGGCGCACGCATTCCTCGATGCCGTGCACCAGATAGGGCCGACAAGTACAGATGTCGGAGCCGAACACGTCGGAGCCGTTGCACTCGTCGTGCACGCGACAGGTGATGCGCGTGGCCGGGTCGGCCAGCTTCGCAACGTCCCCGAACAGATAGACGGTGATGCCGCCGACGGGCGGCAGGAACACGGAGAGGTCGGGGCGCGTGACCAGCTCGGGGAACATGCCCGCGGTCTGCTCGAACAGCGTGCGCCGCAGGCTTCCCTCGGTCGTACCGAAGCGTTCGGCGATGCCGGGCAGATACCACACCGGGTCGACGGCCGCCTTGACGACCGAGACGGCGCCGCTGTCGTGCAGCACGACGCCGTCGCCCGCCAAGCGGCCCGCTGCCATGGCGTGCCGGATTTCGGAGATGTCGAGCCGCGCCCGCGTGACGGCGATGCTGGGCCGGATGTCGGCGCCCTCGGCGATCTCCGGTCGGAAGGCCTCGGCCGCCAAATGGCCCCAGGGGTCCAGCGACACGATAGTGCGCACGCCGGTCCACTGCGCAAACGGGCCGATGGCAACGGCCGGCTCGGTGTTGGCGAGATCGGGCCGCCGCAACGGGTTCAGGGCGCCGGACGACACCGCCAGCGCGCGATAGAGCGCGTACGAGCCGCCGTGGGTGCCGATCGCGTTGCGGTCCTGCGGGCGCGACACGGTGCCGATGATGGGCCCGCGCTCGCGCGCCGCGCCGGCGCCCCACTCCACGGGAAAGCGCGGCTTGGCGCCCGGCGCGGGATGCGAGGTGAGCCGGATGTGATCGGTGCGGTTCACCATCTGGGTCATGGGCGACCCCCAAAAAAGCCGACGGCCCGCCGTGAGCGACGGGCCTTCAGATCGGCGCTGCGAGCTTTTAGCGGTGCTGCGCCGCTGCTCGGAACAGCACGCTAAGAAGCGAAGATACGCCCTTCCGCTCCGGCATGCAAAGCCGCCGCGCAAGCTGCCGCCGCGTTGTGTCTCCGGCGCCACGACGCGACCGAGTTGCCCATGCGCAGGTCAGGATGCCGCCGCGCCGAGGGCCTTGATTGCGCCTCACGGTCGGCGCGAACATGGACCGATCGTCACGCCCCGCCATGGGGCCTCCCCTCCACGGTCCGTCCCTTGATGGAAGATCCGGATTTTCTGATCGTTGGCGGTGGCACAGCAGGCGCCGTCCTCGCCGCGCGATTGTCGGAGGACCCGGCTACACGCGTCCTCCTCGTGGAGGCTGGCGACGACACGCCACCCGGTGCCGTTCCCGCCGACATCGCCGACACGTTCCCGCGCTCGTCGCTCAATCCGGCCTACCTCTGGCCGTCCCTGCAGGCAACGCGCCGCAAGGGCGAGCGCCCGCGGTCGTTCACGCAGGCCCGCATCATGGGCGGCGGCTCCAGCATCATGGGGCTGTGGACCCTGCGCGGCCTGCCAGCCGACTACGACGCCTGGGCCGCGGCCGGCGCCCGCGGCTGGGCCTGGAGCGACGTGGTGGGCTTCTTCCGCCGCGTCGAGGACGACCCGGCCTCGCCGCGTCGCGCGAACGAGCCGGGGATGGTGCCGGTCCGCAGGGTCCCGCCGGAGGAGTGGCCCGCCTACGTGCGTGCCGTCGAGGCCGTCGCCGCCCAGCGCGGGCTGGCCCACATCGCGCACGCGAACGAGATGCCGGGCGACGGGTTCTTCGCCATGCCGCTGTGCCAGGACGAGGCCGGCAGGGCATCGAGCGCCCGGTGCTATCTGACACCCGAGGTACGCCGCCGCGGCAATCTCGCCATTGTGGCCAATGCGCAGGTGATCGGGCTTGCGCTCGCCGGCGGACGGGTGGACCGCGTGACGGTCGAGACACGCGCGGGCACGCGGACGCTGCAGCCACGCGAGGTCATCCTCTCCTGCGGCGCCATCCACTCGCCGGCCGTGCTGCTGCGCGCCGGCATCGGGCCCGTGGCCGACCTGCGTCAGCTTGGGATCGAGCCCGTGGTCGATCGCCCCGGCGTCGGGAGCAACCTGCAGAACCACCTCTATCTGCACTTCGCCCTGACCATCCCGCCCGGCCTCAGGCTCGCCGCGCGCCGGCGCGGGTTCGCCATCGCCGGGCTGCGCCTCTCGTCCGGCGCACCGGAGTGCCCCGCGAGCGACCTGTTGCTGTTCGCGCTCGGCCGCGCGAGCCCGGAGCCCCACGGCACTGCCCTCGGTCTGCTCGGCGCCGCGCTCTATGCGCCGTTCTCGCGCGGACAGGTGACGCTTCAGAGCCCCGATATCCGTGTTGCCCCGCTGGTCGAGTTCAACATGCTGGACGACCCGCGCGACCTGCCGCGGCTGATCAAGGCGGCGCGTCACGCCGAGGCGCTGCTGTTCGACCCTGCCGTCGTTCCGACCTATGACGATGCGTTCCTGCTGCCGCCGCTGCTGGCGCTCAACCAGTTCAACCGGCCGGGGCGGCGCGGGGCGGCGCTGGCGCTGGCCGCCAGGGCCGTGCTGGCCTGCCCGCCCCCCGTGCGGCGGCGTCTGATGGACCGGGCGCTGCGGCCGGGGCGCTGGTTCGCCAATCGTCACCGTCGCCTGCCTCTGTCCGACGATGAGCTGGCCGCCGCGGCGGCCCCGATGGCGCATCCGGCCGGCACCTGCGCCATCGGCCGTGCCGACGACCCGATGGCCGTGGTCGATCCCAAGTGCCGCGTCTACGGCGTGGGCAATCTTCGCGTCGTGGACGCCTCCGTCATGCCGCGCATCCCCAGCGCCAACACCAACCTGCCCACGCTGATGATCGCCGAGCGCGCTGCCGCGGTGATCCGCGCCCGGCGCCGCTAAAGACGCCCATGACGCAGAAGGGCGCGTAGGGTAGCGTTGTGGAAAAGGGGCCGGACCCCTCGCCACCGACCGGGGTGGGAAATGAAAGCGCTGGCGCGAGGGGCCTGACCCCTTCGGCAGCGCCAATTATGGAGGGGGGCGCCTGAGTGAACGTCGGATTTGTCGGGCTCGGCGCCATGGGCGCACTGATCGTGCCGCGGCTCATGGAGGCCGGGCACACGGTGACCGGCTGGAACCGATCGCGCGAAAAGGCCGAGCCGCTCGTGGCGGCCGGCATGCGCTATGCCGAGAGCCCGCGCGCGGTGGCCGAGCAGTCGGAGATGGTG